>NZ_JAODYT010000012.1:0-89070 GCF_029834875.1 Pseudomonas sp. GD04158
TGTGCCAGCCGCGCCTGGGCTGGAGCGATGCGCGCTGGCAGCAGGAAGAAACCAACTACCTGGCGCTATGGCAACGCTGTTACAGCCTGCCGTAGGGTGCGCCGTGCGCACCAACGAACGACCACGATAAGGACCACACCTTGAGCGAACCAAGCTACCTGCTGAGCATCGACAACGGCACCCAGAGCGTGCGTGCGCTGCTGTTCGATACCCAGGGCAATCTGCTGGCCAAGGGCAAGGTGGAGCTGGACCCCTATTTCTCCAGCCAGCCGGGCTGGGCCGAGCAGGACCCGGAGTACTACTGGGCCAGCCTCGGCGAGGCCTGCCGGCTGCTGTGGCAGCAGGTGGACATCGACCGCAGACTGATCCGCGGCGTCGCCGTCACCACCCAGCGTGGCAGCATCATCCATGTCGATGAGCAGGGTGCGCCGCTGCGCCCGGCGATTCTCTGGCTCGACCAGCGTCGTGCTGATGTGGCTGGGCGTATCAAGGGGATGTGGGGCTGGCTGTTCAAGCTGGCGCGGGCCGAGGAGGCGGTGGATCACTTCCGCGCCCAGGCCGAGGTCAACTGGGTGGCTCAGCATCAGCCGGACATCGCGGATCGCACGCACAAGGTACTGCTGCTGTCCGGGTTTCTCACCCAGCGCCTGTGTGGCCGTTTCGTCGATTCCACCAGCAGCTGCGTGGCCTACCTGCCGTTCGACTACAAGCGCCTGCGCTGGGCGGCGCCGGGCGACTGGAAATGGCAGGCGCTGAAGGTGCGCCCCGAGCAGCTGCCCGAGCTGTTCAAGCCGGGCGAGCGACTGGGCAGCATCACGGCCTCCGCCAGCCGTCATACCGGTATTCCCGAGGGCCTGCCGCTGATCGCCGCCGGCGCCGACAAGGCCTGCGAGGTATTGGGTTCCGGCGCCCTGGACGCCGGCACCGCGTGCCTGTCCTACGGCACCACCGCGACCATCAACACCATACGCAGCCGTTATCTGGAAACCATCCCGCTGATTCCGCCGTACCCGGCGGCGCTGCCGGATCACTTCAATACCGAGGTGATGATCTACCGCGGTTTCTGGATGGTCAGCTGGTTCAAGCGCGAATTCGGCCTGCGCGAGATGCAACGTGCCGAGGCGCTCGGCGTGCCGCCCGAGGCGCTGTTCGACGAGCTGGTTAATGCCGTGCCGCCCGGCTCCATGGGCCTGATGTTGCAGCCGTACTGGACGCCGGGCATCCGCGAGCCGGGCCTGGAGGCCAAGGGCTCGATCATCGGCTTTGGCGATGTGCATACCCGCGCGCATTTGTATCGGGCGATTCTGGAGGGATTGGCCTATGCCCTGCGTCAGGGCAAGGAGCGCATCGAGAAACGCGCCGGCACCCGTATCGAGCGCCTGCGTGTGTCCGGTGGCGGTTCGCAGAGCGATGCGGCGATGCAGCTGACCGCCGACATCTTCGGCCTGCCGGCCGAACGCCCGCACCTGTACGAGACCAGCGGCCTGGGCGCGGCGATCAACTGTGCGGTCGGCCTGGGGCTGCACGCCGATTACCCGAGCGCCATCGCCGCCATGACCCGCGTCGGTCAGGTATTCCAGCCGAACCCGGAGGCCCAGCGCGTTTACCAGCAGCTCTACGGGCAGGTCTATCAGCGCATGTATCGTCAGCTCAAGCCGCTGTACCAGCGCATTCGCAAGATCACCGGCTATCCGGCGTGAGCGTGCGGAAGGTGTCGTAGCAGCCGGCTTGCTGGCGATGCCGTTAATCGATGATCGCCAGCAAGCTGGCTCCTACAAAAAAGATCGCCCTCCTAAGCGGAGGGCGATTGGTTTGGCATCAGGCGACATCCACCAGCACGATTTCGCTGTCTTCCTGGGCCTCGATGCGGATCAGCGTTTCATCGGCGATGGCCACGCCGTCGCGTGCCTTGGCCGCTACGCCGTTGACCGTGAAGGCGCCGGTGGCGCCCACCAGATAGGCCTTGCGACCCGGCTGCAGCACGTACTCGGCGCTTTGCCCGGCCTTGACCGTGGCCGCTACCAGGCGCGCATCGGTGCGGATGCGCAGGGCGTCGACGTCTTCCTCGTAGCCGCTGGCCAGGGTGACGAAGGCTCCGGAGCGATCGCCTTTGGGGAACGGCTTGGCGCCCCAGGACGGCGGCAACCCGGCCTGGTTCGGCTGGATCCAGATCTGGAAGATCTTGGTGGTCTCGTCCTCCAGGTTGTACTCGCTGTGGGCGATGCCGGTGCCGGCGCTCATCACCTGCACGTCGCCCGCTTCGGTACGGCCCTTGTTGCCCAGGTTGTCCTGATGGCTGATCGCCCCTTCGCGAACGTAGGTGATGATCTCCATGTCGCGGTGCGGATGAGGCGGGAAGCCCGAGTGCGGCGCGATCTCATCGTCGTTCCAGACGCGCAGGCGGCCCCAGTTCATCCGCTCGGCATCGTAGTATTCGGCGAAGGAAAAGTGATGGCGGGCATTCAGCCAACCGTGGTGAGCGCCACCGAGTTGTTCGAACGGACGTACATCGATCATGGTCAATCCTCCAGTCATGCACGGGTTCAGTCCCGTGCGATGTCGATGGCGCTCATGATCTGTTTGATTCAATCGATTTAAAAGCGCAAATATTTAAGTGTAATGATCTGCAAATTGGATAAATTGCCTGGGCGAGTTCCGGCTGTCCCAGGCCCACGAGGAGCACTGCGATGCGCGAGCGCAAGGCCTGGCTGATCCTGCATGGCAAGCAGGCACTGAACGAAGAGGTGCGGGCGGCAGTGCACAACCTGCGCGAGCAGGGCTGGGAGCTGGCGGTACGCCTGACCTGGGAAGCCGGCGACGCCGAGCGTCTGGTGCGGGAGGGGCTGGCCGGCGGCTACCCGACTCTGATCGCGGGCGGCGGCGACGGCACCTTGCGCGATGTGGCCGAGGCCATGCTGGAGGCCGGCGCCGAGGCCAGCCTGGCCATGCTGCCGCTGGGCACGGCCAACGACTTCGCCCGCGCTGCCGGGGTGCCGCTGGCACCGATGGAAGCCCTGCAGCTGCTTGAGGTCGAGCCGCGACCGGTGGATCTGGGCCTGGCGGACGGGCGGGTGTTCCTCAACATGGCCACTGGCGGCTTTGGCTCCACCGTGACCGCGCATACCTCCGAGGAGATGAAGAAGGTCTTCGGCGGGGCTGCCTATCTGCTTACCGGCCTCAGCCGATTTGCCGAACTGCGCTCGGCATTCGGCCGTTTCCATGGGCCCGGTTTCGAGTGGGAGGGGGACTTTCTCGCCATGGGCATCGGCAACGGCCGTCAGGCCGGGGGCGGCCACGTGCTGTGCCCGGAAGCGCTGGCCGACGACGGCATGCTCGACCTGTGCATCGTGCCGGCGCCGCAGGACATTCCGGCGACCCTCGGCACCCTGCTGTCGGGTGGCATGCTCGGTCTGGAGACGGTGTCGATCCGTGCACGGCTGCCTCAGGTCGAGCTGGAGGCGCCGGAAGGCCTGGCCCTGAATCTCGATGGCGAGCCGACGCAAAGCAATCGGTTGCGCTTCGAGACCTGCCCGGCAGCGCTGCGCATGCACCTGCCGCCGGGGTGCGCGCTGCTCGGCGGTGCAGGCTAGGCCGGCGCTCAGTCGTCCGGGCTGATGATGCCTTCGCGCACGGCGTAGAGCACCAGGCTCGGCACGTCATGAATCTGCAGGCGCTTCATGATCTGCGCGCGGTGCGCCTCCACGGTCTTCACGCTCAGGCCCAGGCCATTGGCGATGGAACGGGTCGATTCGCCGCGGGTGATCAGGCGCAGTATCTCCAGCTGGCGTTGGGTCAGGCCATGCTCGGCGTGGGCATTGACCTTGGAGACCGCCTGTTCGATCACCGGTTGCACGATGGCCGAGCTCAGGTAGCGGTCGCCGCGGCGTACCGCCTCCAGCGCCAGGCGTAGCTCGAAGGCGGCGGCGTCCTTGAGCAGGTAGCCGTGGGCACCTTTTTGCAGGGCTTCGAGTACCACTTCCGGGCCGGTGTGCATGGACAGGATCAGCACCTTGCAGTCCGGCGAGTGACGGTTCAGTACCTGCAGGGCTTCCAGGCCGCTGACCCGCTTCATGGAGATGTCCAGCAGGATGATGTCCGGCTCCAGCTCGCGGGCCAGCTCCACGGTTTCCTTACCGTCCTCGGCCTCGCCGACGATGGTGTAGTCCTCGATGTCCTGGATCATCGCGCGTACGCCGGCGCGAATCACCGCGTGGTCGTCGGCCAGCAATACCCGGCAGGTCATGGCTGCACCGCCTTGACGGTTCGGAGATGGGGGCGGAAACAAGAACTGTGCATGAGGGACGCTCCCTATTAGTCCGGACGGAAGTCCGGAAATCCATGGCTAGCGGCCGACCGGCGGGTGACGCGGAATATGTTGCGAGTCCGATTGATCGAGCATGCGGCGCCGCACCGACTTGAGCATAGCCCATGCTGCCGAGATGTCAGGTCAAGGTTGACGGATCGGTCAATGCCAGGCGGCTCAGCCACGCCCGTACTGCTCGATCAAGCGCGGTATGCCCTGCAAGGATTCGGTGCCTTGCGCCGCACCCAGGCGCAGGGCCTCCTTGGGCATGCCGAAGACCACGCAGCTGGCCTCGTCCTGGGCCACGGTGCGTGCGCCGGCTTCGCGCATGCTGAGCAGGCCGCGGGCGCCATCGTCGCCCATGCCGGTCATGATCACCCCCAGCGCATTGTGCCCGGCATGCCGGGCCACCGAGCGGAACAGCACGTCCACCGACGGACGGTGACGGTTGACCGGCGGGCCGTCGAGCACTTCGACGAAGTATTGCGCGCCGCTGCGCTTGAGCTGCATGTGGCGGCCGCCCGGCGCCACCAGTGCCAGGCCGGGGCGCACGCGGTCCATATGCCGCGCCTCGCGCACTTCGATGGCGCAGACGCTGTCCAGGCGCTGGGCGAAGGCGGCGGTGAACTTCTCCGGCATGTGCTGGACGATGACGATGCCGGGGCAATCCACCGGCAGTTGGCGCAGCACCACCTCCAGGGCCTGGGTGCCGCCGGTGGAGGTGCCCAGCGCCACCACGCGGTCGGTGGTGGTCAGGTGCACCGCCGGCGCGCGCTCGCTTTTTGCCGGCGCGACGGGGGCCGTTTCCACGGCCTTGCGCGGCATGGCCCGCGGCTGGCTGCGGGCGGCGATCTCGATCTGGCGGATCAGATCGCCGGACATCTGCTGCAGGCTTTCGCGCAGGCCCAGCCTGGCCTTGGTGAACACGCCCACCGCGCCGGCGGCCAGTGCATCCAGGGTCACCGCGGCGCCGGCCTCGGTGAGGGTGGAGCAGATGATCGCCGGCGTCGGCCGTTCGGCCATGATCTTGCGCAGGAAGGTGATGCCGTCCATGCGCGGCATTTCCACGTCCAGCACCAGCACGTCGGGCCATTGCCTGTGCATCTTTTCCAGGGCGAACAGCGGGTCGGCGGCCTGGCCGATCACCTCGATGCCCGGATGGCTTTCCAGGCAGGCCGTCAGCACCTGACGCACCAGTGCCGAGTCGTCGACGATGAATACCTTGATCTGTGCGGCGCTGGGCATGGTGGCACTCCAGGCAGTGGCGTCATTGGCGCTCGAAGACCGACGGGCGCAGGGTGCGTAGCGGCAGGCCGAAACCGTGTAGGCTTTCGGCGTGGCCGATGAATAGCAGACCGCCCGGGCGCAGGCGCTCGAGCAGGCGGTTGACGATCTCGCGTTTCTGCTCGGCGGCGAAGTAGATCAGCACGTTGCGCAGGAAGATCACGTCGAACGGGCCGATGCCCTGAGGCAGCGGGCGCATCAGGTTGACCTCGGCGAAGGTCACGCGGTGACGCAGCGGCTGGCTGATGCGCAGCAACCCCTCGCTTTCCTCCACGCCGCGCAGGCAATGACGCTTGAGCCAGCCGGCGGGGAACTGCCCGGCCTGGTCGATGGAGTAGGTGGCACTGCGCGCGCGCTCCAGCACGCGGCGGCTGATATCGCTGGCGAATACCGACCAGTCCTGGGTGCGGGCGTGCTCGGCCACGGTCATCGCCATGCTGAAGGCCTCCTCGCCGGAGGAGCTGGCGGCGCTCCACAGGTGCAGTGGCCGGCGCTGGCGTGCGACCCATTCGCCGAGCACGGTGAAGTGCTGCGGCTCGCGGAAGAAGTAGGTTTCGTTGGTGGTCAGCAGATCGATCACGGTACGCCGCTCGTCCACCGACTCCGGCCGGTTGAGCAGTTGCAGATACTGGCTGTAGTCCTGCAACTGCAGCGAGCGCAGGCGGCCCATCAGGCGCCCTGCGACCAGGGTGCGTTTCTGTTCGGCCATGCGAATGCCCGATTCCTCCAGCATCAGGCGCTGGAGGAAGCGGAAGTCTTGATCGTTGAGCTTGGGTAGGTGACCGGTTGGCATCAACTGGCCTGCTGGGCGAGGCTCAACTGGCGGATATCGTCGAGCGACAGCACCCGCCGCACGTCGATGATGATGGTGAAACCACCGTTGTCCCGGGCCATGCCGGCGATGAAGTCGGTACGGATGCCGGCGCCGAACGGTGGCGCCTGCTCGACTTCTCCCGGTTCGATGTCGAGCACCGCGTCGACCGCATCGACCACCAGGCCGATGCGTTGCTGCTGCTCGTCCAGGTTCAGCTCGATGATCACGATGCAGGTGCGCTTGCCCGGCTGGGTCAGCTCGAAGCCGAAGCGGGCGGCCAGATCCAGCACCGGCACCACGTTGCCGCGCAGGTTGATCACGCCGTGGATGAAGCTCGGCATCATCGGCACCGTGGTCACCTGGCCGTACTCGATGATTTCCCGCACCAGCTCGATGGGCAGGGCGTAGCGCGCGTCGCGCACGCGAAACGACAGGTGCTGCACGCTGTCCGGCGGGGCCACCTGATGGCTGGCGGATAGACCGTTCATGCCAGGGCCCTCAGTTGAAGTTGACGAACTGGCCTTCATCGGCCGGGGCCGCAGGCGCCTTGCGTTCGCTGTTGCGGCGCAGTTCGCGCACGTTGCTCGGGCTGCGCTCGTCGCGCCGTGGCGCCTTGGCGGGGCTGCTGGTGCCCAGGCGGAAATAGCTGATCAGCTCCTGCAACTGGCTGGCCTGGGCGTTCATCTCCTCGGCGGTGGCGGCCAGCTCCTCGGAGGCCGAAGCGTTCTGCTGGGTGATCTGGTTCATCTGACCCATGGCGATGTTGATCTGCCCGGCGCCGGTGCTCTGCTCCTGCGAGGCAGCGGTGATCTCCTGCACCAGGTCCGAGGTCTTCTGGATGTTCGGCACGATCTGGTCGAGCAGGGCGCCGGCCTGTTCGGCCAGGTGCACGCTGTTGCTGGCCACGCCACCGATCTCCTGGGCGGCCACCTGGCTGCGTTCGGCAAGCTTGCGCACCTCGGCCGCGACCACCGCGAAGCCCTTGCCGTGGTCACCGGCGCGCGCCGCTTCGATGGCTGCGTTGAGGGCCAGCAGGTTGGTCTGATAGGCGATGTCGTCGATGATGCCGATCTTGTCGGCGATCTGCTTCATGGCCAGCACCATGTCGCGTACCGCCTGGCCACCTTGCACCGCATCGTTGGCGGCCTTGCCGGCGATGCCGTCGGTGATCTGCGCGCTCTCGGTGTTCTGCGCGATGGAGGCGGACATCTGCTCCACCGAGGCGGTGGTTTCCTCGACGCTGGCGGCCTGTTCGGTGGCGGCCTGGCTCAGCGACTGCGAGGTGGCGCTGACCTCCTCGGACGCCGAGGACAGCGAGTCGGCAGCGCTGCGCACGTCGGCCATGACGGTGCGCAGGCGCTCGGTCATATGCTGCATCGAAGCGAGCAGGCGGCCGGTCTCGTCGCGGCTGTCGGCCTCGACGCTGACCGTCAGGTCGCCCTCTGCGAGGCTGTTGGCCACGCCCACTGCACGGTTCAGTGGTCGTGAGATGGAGCGGGTGATGAAGATGCCGATGGCGAAGCCGAGCACTGCGGCGATCAGGATCAGGACGATCATCTGGGTACGCGAACTGGTGTAGATCTGGTTGATCTGCTGGTTGGCTTCCTGGGCCCGGTCACGCTTGTGGCTGACCACCTCGCTGAGCAGGTTGTCGATGATCTCGCCGCGGCGGGACAGCTCCGGCATCTGCGCGCTGATGCCGGTTTCCGTGGCCAGGGTACCGGAAGCCAGGTAGGACCTGAGCAGCTGTTCCAGCAGCACGGCGTAATCGTTCAGCGGTTGATCCAGGCGATTGACGAAGGCCTTGCCCTCGTCGGTGATGAAGGAGTTCTTCGATTGCTCCACCAGCGCCTTGGTATCGCCCAGCGCCTTGAAGGCCCTGTTGGCGGCCGTGTCGCGAGCCGCTTCGTCACTGGCCAGCAGCGCGGCGCGCAGCGAGCGGCCGGCGACGATCAGCTGGGTGTTTGCTTCCTGCAGCGCGTTCAGGCCGAGCATGTCGTTCTCGTACATGCGATCGGACAGATGGCTGACCTCGGCCAGGTTGCGGATGCCCAGCGCACCGATGGCGACCGTGAGGATCACCACCAGGGTAAAGCCGGCGATCAGCCTGACACCGATCTTGAGATTGCGGATGAATTGCATGGTGGGTTACTCCTCAGGAGCCACTGATGTGCGGATGCGACTGGCGACGATCGCCGCCGTTGGCTTCCACATGGTTTTGCAGATGACGGAAAAGACTGGGTATATCCAGGATCAGCGCGACCTGCCCGCTGCCCAGGATGGTCGAGCCGCCGATGCCTTGCAGATGCTGGAACAGCAGGCCGAGCGGCTTGATCACGGTTTGCAGTTCGCCGTGCAGATGGTCGACCACCAGCCCGGCCTGTTGCCGGCCGAGGTTGACCACCACGATGTTGCGGCGCTTGCTGCGGCTGGCCGGCAGATCGAAGTGCGCCGCCAGGGAGATGCACGGCAGCGGTTTGCCACGCAGGGTCAGATAGCCGTAGGTGCTGTCGCCAAGCTGCTCGGCGTCCATTTCCAGGCACTCGGTGACCATGTCCAGGGGCACCACGAAATATTCGTCGCCGAGGCTGATCAGGAAGCCGTCGATGATCGCCAGGGTCAGCGGCAGGCGGATGCGGAAGGTGCAGCCGGCGCCGAGCACCGAGTCGATCTCGATGCTGCCGCGCAGGCCATCGATGACGCTGCGTACCACGTCCATGCCGACTCCGCGGCCGGAGAGGTCGGAGACGCTGTCGGCGGTGGAGAAGCCGGCGGCGAACACCAGGGCGTGGATGTCCGGTTCGGCCAGGTTGGCCTGGGCGTCGATCAGGCCGCGATCGATGGCCTTCTGGCGGATGCGCTCGGTATTCAGCCCGCGGCCGTCGTCGGCCACTTCGATGACGATCATTCCCGATTCGTGGTAGGCGTTGAGCTGCAGCTGGCCTTCGGCCGGCTTGCCGGCGGCCAGACGCTGCTCGGCGGACTCGATGCCGTGGTCGATGGCGTTGCGCACTAGGTGGGTGAGCGGGTCAGCGAGCTTGTCGATCACCGACTTGTCCAGCTCGGTATCGGCGCCGCGGATCTGCAGGCGAATGTCCTTGCCCAGCTGTTGGCTGACATCGCGCACCACCCGGTGGAAGCGGTTGAAGGTGTCGCCGATCTCGATCATGCGCAGTTTCAGCGCCGCCTCGCGGATCTGCTCGACGTGCTGGTTGACGGTCTGGGTGCTTTCCACGCAGCCGGCATCGCCGTGGGCCTGGGCGCGCAGCTGGGCGCCGGCGGCGCTGATCACCAGCTCACCGACCAGGTTGATCAGCTCGTCGAGCTTGTGCGCGGCGACGCGGATCTGCGTGCTTTCCTGGCTGCGTTTTTCGCGGACCGACTGTTGTTTGGCCAGGGCGGCATTGACCACCTGCGGCGCAACCATGCCTTCTTCCACCAGCACGCTGCCCAGTGGCGCCTTTTCCGGCTCTGCCTGTGCCTGCAGGGCCAGGCCCTGGTTGAGCTCGTGCTCGGTGAGCAGGCCGCTGGCGATCAGCATGCTGCCGATGCGCTGGTCGGTTTCCGGCAGCTCCTGAATCAGTCGCAGATAGTCCTCCTGGGCGCTGTGCGGCGGCAGGATGCGCAGGGTGCAGAAGTCGTGGATGAATTCGAAGACTTCCTCTATCTCGGCCTTGCTGGCCTCGCTGCACAGGTCGATCTCCAGACCGATGTAGCAGCTTTCCGGGTCCATCTCGGCCAGCGAGGGCAGGGCCTCGTCGATCACTTCGAGGCGAAGGATGTCGCCCAGACGCGTCAGGTAGCGGACGAAGGACGCCGGATCGAAGCCGTTGCGCAGCAGGTCCGCTTCGAATCGCAGGGAAATGTGCCAGGCGCCATCCGCGTCGCAGCCGGCGCAGCGCTCGAAGGCGCCACGTTGCGCACAGGGGCGTGGAGAAGCGGCGGCTGGTGCGGCGGCAGGCTCGACGCTTGCGGGCGCGCCGTAGGCGGCGAGGGCGGCGAGCAGTTCGTTCTGGTGCGTCTCGTCTACCGGCAGCTCGCCGGAGTCGACATCGATCAGCGCCACCATGGTGGCGATTTCATCCAGGCAGCGCAGCATCAGCGAGACCAGGGCCGGCTCCAGCTTGCGCTGGCTGTCGCGCACCGACATCAGCAGGCTTTCCAGGTGATGGGTGAAGCTGACCAGTGGCGTCAGGGAGAACAGTCCGGCCGAGCCCTTGAGGGTGTGCATGGCGCGAAACAGGCCGTTGACGGCATCCTCGTCCTCGGGCGTCTGGTCCAGCTGCAGCAGGTACTCCTCGGCCTGTTTGATCAGGTCGCCGGCTTCGTCGATGAAACCGCGGAGCAGCTGGCTCCATTGTTCTCCATTGAGCATCTGCGTCTCCGGCTCAGGCCTGCGCCGTTGGGGTGGTGGGGAGCAGCGACTGCAGGCGCAGCACCTCCAGCAGCTCGCGCGGAGCGTCGGCGGCGCTGACGACTTCCAGGCGCGTCTGTTGTTGCGTCAGCTGACGCTGCAGGGCCAGCAGCAGCTGGGCGCCGGCACTGTCCAGTTCTTCCAGCTGGCCGAGGTCGAGCTGCCAGTGGCCGCCTGCGGCACTGCCGGTCAGCGCGGCCAGCAGCGCTTCGTGGGCCTGGCGCACCTCGTAGATGGTCAGGCTGCCGAGCAGCGCCAGGCGCTCGGGCTGCTGCCGTGGGTCATGGATCAGCTCGAACATTTCAGCTGGCCAGCTTGTCGACGGCCGCCAGCAGTTGCTGCGGCTGGAACGGCTTGACGATCCAGGCCTTGGCACCGGCGGCCTGGCCTTCGGCTTTCTTGCCCTGTTCGCTCTCGGTGGTGAGCATGACGATGGGGGTGAAGCGGTATTCGTTGCGCGCCTTCACTTCCTTGACCAGGCCGATGCCGTCGAGGTTGGGCATGTTCACGTCGCTGATGATCAGGTTGATCTTCTGTCCGTTGAGCTTGCTCAGGGCGTCGCGCCCGTCCACCGCCTCGATGACGGTGTGGCCGGCGCCGGAAAGGGTCATCTTCACCAGCTGGCGCATGGAGAGGGAGTCGTCGACTATCAGAATGGTCTTGGCCATGCCGGGTTGCTCCTTGGCTGATCAGAAAAAGGTCACGTCGTCGTGCTGTTTGGCGCTGCGTCTACCACCGTGGCGTTCTTCGTCGGTGGTGAAGCGGTCGCGCAGTTCCTTGAGCCAGCGTGTCGGGTTGGCGAGGATGCCGTCCTGCTCGCGTACGGCCTGCTGCAGGCGACCCAGGTCGATCTGCAGGTGGTCGAGCATCTGGTCGGTGCGGTCCTGGAACTGCAGGCTGACGATGATTTCCTGGATGTCTGCCTGGGTGGTGCGAGCGTCCTGCTGCAGCTGCAGGGAGCTGCTGGAGAGTTCGTCGAGGTTGGTGCTCAGGCGCTGCATCACTTCGCCGGCGACCTGGTCGAGGTAGTCGAGATTGCTCTTCTCGCTGCCGGAGAGTTCCTCGGCGGCGATTACCGTGGCGCGGATCGCCTGGTTGATTTCGCCGACCTTCTCGCCCATGCGCTGGCCGGTCTCGGCGGACAGGCTGGAGAGCTTGCGCACCTCGTCGGCGACCACCGAGAAGCCGCGGCCATGCTCGCCGGCGCGGGCCGCCTCAATGGCGGCGTTGAGGGCGAGCAGGTTGGTCTGGCTGGCGATGTCCTGCACCAGTTTCGACATCTTCTGCAGCTCGCTGGCGTAGCTGTCGAGGTGGGCGATGGTGCCGAGCAGCTCGTTCTTGCGCGCACTGGCGCCATGGAAGGAGGCGATGACTTCGTCCAGGCGCTGATGCGCCTCGCGCAGGCTGTCGGCTACGCCGCCACCGCCGATGGCCTGTTCCGAACTGCTCAGGGTCTGCTCCAGGCGGCCGCTGAGCCCGGCAAAGCGTTCGAACAGGCGCTGGATGTTTTCCTGTACCAGCTGGCGCACCTGACCGAGGTTCTGGCTCCAGGCCGGCAGCACTTCGAGCAGCAGCGGCTCGACACGCGGCTGCGGCGTCGTGTCGACGGGGGCTTCATCCAGGCTTGCAGCGAGAGGCAGGGATGCACGCGGGGGGCGCTGAAAAAGCGCAGCCAGCGCACTGATGGCGCAGCCTGCGCCGATCAGCCAGGGCATGCCGGCGGCAAGCCCGGCGAGGCTGATGGCGATACCTGTCCAGAGAGCGGAGTAGGCGAGCACGGGAGCTGATCTCTATCGGAGGGGGAATGCCTCAACGATAGAGACTGGTACGTCGGTGCGATATCGGGGACTCCCCTAGGGGCCCCTAGGGGCGCCCCGATGACGATTGCCCGAGGCAGGGCAGGCTGGTATCTGTAAAGGGCAGCGAGTATGGTGGCAGAAAGCCAAGCTGCGGCTTTTTCAGGGCCTGCCGATAACCTGGTACCAGGGCTTCGCGCCTGGTCCGCATCCGTTCATATTTCAGCAGGAGCAGGCGATGGCCGGCATTCTCGACTCCGTGGATCAACGTACACAGCTGGTCGGCGAGAACCGTCTGGAAATTCTCATGTTTCGCCTGGCTGGTCGGCAGTTGTTCGCGATCAACGTGTTCAAGGTGCAGGAAGTCCTGCAGATGCCCAAGCTGACGCTGATGCCGCAGCGTCATCGCTATGTCTGCGGCGTGGTCAACCTGCGCGGTCAGACCCTGCCGGTGATCGATCTGTCGCAGGCCATCGGCATGCGTCCGCTGGTGCCGGATGAGCGCAGCACCATCATCGTCACCGAGTACAACCGCTCGGTGCAGGCCTTTCTGGTGGGCAGCGTCGACCGCATCCTCAACCTCAACTGGGAGTCGATCCTGCCGCCCCCGGGTGGCGCCGGACGCCAGCATTACCTGACCGCCATCACCAAGGTCGAGGACCAGATCGTCGAAGTGATCGATGTGGAGAAGGTACTCGCCGAGATCGTGCCGATGAGCACCAAGGTTTCCGCGGAAAAACTCGCCGATCCGCTGCTGGAGAAGGCGCGCGGACGCGAAGTGCTGCTGGTGGACGATTCCAGCGTGGCGCTCAGCCAGCTGCGCGATACCCTGACGCAGCTGGGCATCCGCCTGCACATGGCCAGCGATGGCCTCAAGGCCCTAAATCTGCTGAAGAAGTGGGCCGATGGCGGCGAGGTGATGACCGACAAGCTGCTGATGATCTTCACCGATGCCGAAATGCCCGAGATGGACGGCTATCGTCTGACCAGCGAGATCCGCAACGACCCTCGCCTGAAGGATCTCTACGTGGTGCTGCACACCTCGCTGTCGGGCAGCTTCAACGAGGCGATGGTGAAGAAGGTCGGCTGCGACAACTTCCTCTCCAAATTCCAGCCGGACAAGCTGGTGGACGTGATTCGCCAGCGCCTGGAGCTGGACGAACCCCGCTGATACTTCGTTTCCGCATGAACGCCGATGCAGGCGGGTGCAACCCGCCTGATCGCGGTCGCACGGCCCTTGCTAGACAGCCCGCTTGCCGAACCCTGGTCTTGTGAGCCGCGCCGCCAGCTCGTATAACGGCATTTTGCCGACAGGGAGCTGACCCATGCCGAGTCTCTCGGGGTTGTACCGTTACCCGCTCAAGTCCGGTCGCGGTGAAGCGCTGCAGCGCAGTGCGGTCGATGGTCTGGGCCTGCATGGCGATCGCCGCTGGATGGTGGTCGATGCCGATAGCGGACGTTTCATCACCCAGCGCCTGCTACCGCAGATGAGTCAGCTGAGCGCCCGCTACGATGCGCGCGGCGGCCTGACCCTGAGCGCTCCTGGCCAGGCCGATCTGACCGTTGCCTTGCCCGATCCCGAGCAGGATCTGCGCGGCGTCGTCGTCTGGCGTGACAGCTTGCGCGTGCCGGATGCCGGTGACGAGGCCGCCGAATGGCTCAGCACGATGCTCGGCAAACCGTGCCGCCTGGTGCATGTGCCGGAGGGGCGTGCGCGCCAGGTCGATACCGCTTATGCCCAGCCGGGTGATCGGGTGGCGTTTGCCGATGGTTTTCCGCTGCTGCTGATTGGCCAGGCCTCGCTGGACGACCTCTCGCAACGTGTCGGGCAACCCCTGTCCATGCAGCGTTTTCGTCCCAACCTGGTGGTCACCGGCAGCGAGGCGTATGCCGAGGATGGCTGGAAGCGCATCCGTATCGGCGATGTCGAGTTCGAGGTGGTCAAGGGGTGCTCACGCTGCATCCTGACCACCATCGACCCGCAGACCGGCGAGCGCAACGCTCAGCGTGAGCCGCTGGCCACGCTCAAGACCTACCGGGAAAAGGATGGGGACGTGTTCTTCGGGCAGAACCTGTTGCCGCGCGGCGTCGGCGAGCTGCAGCTGGGGATGATGGTTGAGATATTGCAGTAGTGGATCGTCTACGAACCTGCGGGGGAGCCATCCTTGGCTTGGTTCGTATCGCTATCCAACTGGTTCGGAAATGGGCGCGCCGAACGGTGCAGGTATTTGCACGGCCAGCGCTATCCTATCTAAACCATTTCGATTCCATCTTCCTCGTTCGGCTGCTGCCGCTGGCGCTGACGTAGCTCATTGACTTGTCCCATCAGCTGTCGAGTTATCGCATCCGTATCGATGCCGCCCACCATGGATGAAGCGGTATTCAAGGTTTGTCGCCCGGTGGCAAGTGCCGAGTCGATCCCATTACGGGCGGATTCCATCGCTTGGTTTGCGCCATTACGTGTGGCTTCTATGGCGTGGTTTACCCCGTTACATGTGGCCTCGATGGCATGGTTTGCCCCATTACGCGTGGATTCCATCGCCTGGCGTGCGGCCGCTTTGGGCGCCGCATGGTTGTCTTTGTCATACCACTCCGAGGCTTTGTCGGCCACTTTCTGACCCACGGCGTTCATGGCGCCATACACCCCGAACGCCGCGGCCGAACCGACAAGGTTGATCGCATTAGAAACACCTGCCTTGACGAGTGGATTGCTGATCGAAGCCGTAGCCGCTTGTTGAATTGCGCTGACTCCACTGAAAGTAGCGGCAAAGCCCCCATTGGCCAGAACGCTACGTGCCGTGCCGAGGCTACGTACGCCCTCCAGGGTGCTGCTCAAGGTACCTATCGTGGCATTACCCACGCGGCTGGCGGCATGACCGGCCATGGTCCTGAAGCTTGTGTCTTTGGCCGCCTTGTAGGTTTCGTACCAGTCCCTTTCATCAGCGAGATTTTCCTTGGGCTCGGCATCTTTGCGCGCGAAGATTTGCGCTGCATCGCGTAGGCCGCTCTTCTCTTCTCGCATGCGTGCAAGGTGCGATGTCGCCATCGTCGCAAGCACGCCCCCTGCACTGGTGATTGCCGTTCTGGAATTGGCTGCGTTGGTGGTCGCTGTTGCTTGTGCCTCCGGGCGAAGGCCAGGCTGATTCGCTTTGGAGGACAGATGTGTGTCTAGGCCATTACGCAATACATTTCGCGCAGTGAACGTCTGCATTTCCGCAGCGCCATCACCGGCTTGCCGCAACAGCGTCGGCTCCTTGTCCTTTAACGCGTCCACCATGACGTCATGCAGCTTGTCCTCAGGTGCCTTGAGAAAGAGCAAGTCCTTGTTCATTTCGTTTTGAGCGGCGGTGGATATCTGGTCGGTCACGACCGCTTCTAGAGCCCCGACCAGACCTTGAGCTGCCGCTTCTGCAACGGGGGAGGTAGTGCCGGCAAGGGTGGTCAGCATCTTCGCGGGAACCTCCACCATGCTGGGGTAAAGATGCTGGGCCCCCGCAACCAGGGCGAACGGCAACCCCGCGACAAAAGAGGAGCCGGACGTCGACTTTTTGTCGAGGCTATGGGCGTTATCCCACGTTCTACGAACTGAATCGAGATCTTCGCCTTCGCTCGCCAGGAGCTCGGCTCGGGAGCTCACCAGAGCGTCGATCTTCCTGTTGTGTTCGGCGACTTTGGCATGATCTTCTGCGCTGGCGTCGGGCGGCAGCGTAGTGGGCTTGCGATACTTCTGGAACATGGTGTCCAGGTGTTCATGTATCTCGCGCTGGTTGTGTTCTCGGCGTTGTGCCGCAGTTATCTCGGTTGCCCGGCGGCCCTCGGTACGGGTGTCATTCTCGACTTGAGTGTGCGATACAACGGGGGTCGGGGTACCGCGCGAAACTCCATCCATAAAAAATCCTCTTTTCTCTGTGAATTACAAGGCATCAGGCTGCGTGTCGCGGGCAGTCAGTGACGTTGCCGTTTCGTCGCTGTCATGCCCGTTACGAGGCGAGGCCTTGGGGCTATGGGACTGGAATGGCCTAGCTTTGCGGACTGTTCGAGGCTTGGAGCGATAGCCGCTGCCTCTCACTTGCCATCGAGCCATGTCGTTGTGTGGTTTGGGCGGCGGACTGGGTTCCATCCGCGACTCGATGGCTGTTTCCCAGAAGTGTCAGAGCGGAAAGGCGCGGAGCAGCCCGAATGGGCAGAGGATGTGTTTCGCGTGGAGGCGGCGGTCAGCCAAGCCTGTGAGAAGGGATTGGGACAAGCCAGGCAGGACTATGCTCGGTCCGCTGCAGGCTTGCCCTGCAGCGGTTGTTCATGGCCTCGGTCAGGCGGCAGGGTGGCGCTGGAGCTCAGCGTTTGGCCGAGGTTATTGGGCGTCGAAGTAACGCTCGTTCCAGGCCACCAGCGGGTGGGGGGCGCCCAGTTTCTGCCCGTAGATCACCGAGTAGGACAGCACGTTCTGCACGTACTGACGGGTTTCGTCGAACGGAATGTTCTCCACCCAGACGTCATAGCTCAGGTGATCGGCGCCGCGCAGCCACTGGCGCACGCGCCCCGGGCCGGCGTTGTAGGCGGCCGAGGCGAGAATACGGTTGCCGTTGAACTGCCCATACACCTGGCTCAGGTAGGCCGCGCCCAGCTGGATGTTGGTGTCCGGGTTGAGCACGTGCTGCGGTGAGGCCAGAGGAATGCCGAACTTGCGTGCGGTTTCCTTGGCGGTGGCCGGCATCAGCTGCATCAGACCCATGGCGCCGGCGTGGGAGCGGGCATCGGCCATGAAGGCGCTTTCCTGGCGGGTGATGGCGAACACCCAGCTCGAGTGCAGGTCGCGACGCTTGGCTTCGCGAACCAGCTGGTCGCGGTGGGCCATCGGGAAGCGCACTTCCAGATCATCCCAGTATTGCGCCTGGCTGATGGTGCGGATGGCCGGGAAATACCATTCCATCTCGTAGGCCAGGCGGGCCTGGGCCACCAGCTCGTCACGGCTGAACAGGCGGCTGACGTGATACCACTCACGGCGCCCGTCGACGATCTGCCCGCGCGCATGGAACTCCATGGCTCGGCGAATGCCGGCGGTGTTGCGCACCTTCTGCACCACCTTGGGGTCCAGCGCCAGCGGCTGGTTGTTGAGCTGGTAGGGCGCCTTGACCTGATCGGCGGCCATGAAGCCGTAGAAGTCGCGCTCCTTGGCCAGGGACTGGTAAAGGGCGATCGGCTGCTGGCTGTTGGGCTGCGCCAGTTGCAGGCTGCGCGCATTCCAATAGCGCCAGCGGTTGCTGCTGGCGAGATCGGCCGGCATGCGCTGGGTCAGCTGGTAGGCCTCGTCCCAGCGGCCATGGCGCAACAGCAGGCGAGCGCGCCATTCGCTGACGGTATTGTCGCGCAGCTCGGGGTCATACTTGGCCATGACCTGCAGGCCGCGCATGTCGAAACGTTTGGCCAGGGTCAGGCCGATCTGCCGGGCGATGGCCACCTGTTCGTCCTGGGAGAACCTCATGCGCTGGGCATAGGTGTCGAGCAGGCCCAGGGCATCCTCCGGGCTCTGCCGCGCCAGGCGACGCAGGCCGAGGCCGACCACGTCACCCATGGCTTCGTCAGTGGCTGTGAAACGTGCGGTCTGCTTGAGCAGCTGGGGCTTTTGCGCCACTTCCACCAGCAATTTGCCGCGCTCGCCGAGGGTCGGCATGTTCTTGATCAGGTGATTAGCCAGGCCATAGTTGCCGGCCTCCACGGCCAGCTTGGCGCGTTGCCAGCGCCGTTGTTCGGTGAGCTGGCCGCTGGCGGCCCAGCGCGCGAACAGCGGGTCGCAGGCGTTGGGCTGCGACTTGCCCACCAGCCAGAGCTTTTCCGCCGTGGCATTGCCCTCGGCGGTCAGGCCGTGGCTCAGCTGGTACTGCCCATAGAGGCAGTCCAGCTCGGTGAAGTTGAGGGCGGGGTCGTAATGGTCGAGGAACGGCTTCCAGTCACCGCGCTCGGCCAGCCAGCGCAGCCAGCGCAGTTTCATCCAGCTGGCCTGGGGCAGGTCGCCATGTTCGGCGAGGAACTTCTCGATCTCGGCATTGCTCGCCGACTTGAGTCGGTTGGTCAGCTCGTCGTAAGCCAGGTAGGGCGTCAGCGGATAGTCGCGCAATGCCGTCTGATAACGGCGATAGGGGCCACTGTCGCCCTTGGCCAGCGCGCTCTTGGCTTCGTCGTAATACTGGCGCTGTTGCGTGAGGCTGGCCGCTTCGGCGCTGGCTTGGCCAGCGGTGGTGAGAATCAGGCAGGAAACTACAGAAAGAAGACGACTGCGCATGGCATTTCCAGGGGCAAGCAGAGATAAGGGGCAACACGTTCCGTGTCGTTGCATGGCTCTAGCTTAGCCTTTCGCAGGCGTGCGGTGAATGGCGCCATGCCGGACGGACATATGCGGCAAAAAAACGCCTGGCCGCGAGCAGGCCCCGGCTTCGAGCGCAGGGCAGGGGCAAAATCTTGCCGGCAGAGCGCGGCGGGCGGTGCGCCACCGACTAGCGCACAGGCGCTGAAACGGCAACAGGCTCGGTACAACTCGGGTAGAATGCGCCCCCTGTTTCTGGAGATGCCCATGACTCTGCTCAAGTTTGCCGACGTATCCCTCGCCTATGGCGCCATGCCCCTGCTCGATGGAGTGTCCTGGCAGATCGCGCGGGGTGAGCGGGTGTGCATCATCGGCCGCAACGGCACCGGCAAGTCGAGCATGCTGCGTCTGGTCAAGGGCGACCAGATGCCGGACGACGGCGAGATCTGGCGTGCCCCAGGGCTGAAGATCGGCGAGCTGCCGCAGGAGCTGCCGCGCGCCGACGAGCGCACGGTGTTCGACGTGGTCGCCGAAGGCCTGGCCGGCGTTGGCGAGCTGCTGGCGCGCTATCACCATCTGGCACAGAACATCCACGGCGATGACGATCTCGAGCAGTTGATGCACGTGCAGCAGGAGTTGGAGGCCAAAGATGGCTGGCGCCTGCAGCAACTGGTCGACAGCACCCTGAGCCGCCTGCAGCTGCCGGCTGACAAGACCCTGGCCGAACTCTCCGGTGGCTGGCGCCGCCGCGTGTTGCTGGCCCAGGCACTGGTCTCCGAGCCGGATCTGCTGCTGCTCGACGAGCCGACCAACCACCTCGACATCGGCGCCATCGCCTGGCTGGAAGAGGCGCTGAAGGATTTCGGCGGCGCCGTGCTGTTCATCACCCACGACCGTTCCTTCCTGCAGAACCTGGCCACGCGCATCCTCGAACTGGACCGTGGCGGCCTGATCGACTGGAACGGCGACTACGCCAGCTTCCTGGTGCACAAGGAGCAGCAACTCGCCGCCGAAGAAACCGCCAATGCGCTGTTCGACAAGCGTCTGGCCCAGGAAGAAGTGTGGATTCGTCAGGGCATCAAGGCCCGTCGCACCCGTAACGAAGGTCGCGTGCGTGCGCTCAAGGCGATGCGTGCCGAGCGTGCCGAGCGCCGTGAGCGCCAGGGCAAGGCGACCATCGCCCTGGAAACGGCGGACAAGTCCGGCAAGCAGGTGATGGTGGCGGAGAACGTCAGCTTCGCCCATGCCAGCGGACCATTCCTGGTCAAGGATTTTTCCATGGTGCTGCAGCGCGGCGACCGCATCGGTCTGCTCGGTGCCAACGGTACCGGCAAGACCACGTTGCTCAAGCTGCTGCTGGGGGATTTGCAGCCCACCAGCGGCAGCATCGAAATCGGCACCAAGCTGGAAGTGGCGTATTTCGACCAATTGCGTCACCAGCTCGAGCCGGAGAAGACGGTGATCGATAACGTCGCCGAAGGCCGCGATTTCATCAGCATCGATGGCCAGAACCGCCACGTGCTGAGCTACCTGGGCGATTTCCTGTTCAGCCCGCAGCGCGCGCGTACGCCGGTCAAGGCGCTTTCCGGCGGCGAGCGGGCACGACTGTTGCTGGCCAAGCTGTTCAGCAAGCCGGCCAACCTGCTGGTGCTGGACGAACCGACCAACGATCTGGACGTGGAAACCCTGGAACTGCTCGAAGAAGTACTGCTTAACTTCCCTGGTACGGTGTTGATGGTCAGCCACGACCGTGCTTTCCTCGACAACGTGGTCACCAGCACCTTGGTGTTCGAGGGCGAAGGCAAGGTGCGCGAATACGTTGGCGGTTATCAGGACTGGCTGCGTCAGGGCGGCTCGCCACGCCTGCTCGGCGTGGGTGAAAGCAAATCCGGCAAGGCCGAGCTGGCCACGGCCATCGTCGAAGCGCCGGCCCCAGCCGCAGTGACTCCCGTTCAGGAGAGCGCCGAGCCTGCGAAGAAGAAACTAAGCTACAAGCTGCAGCGCGAGCTGGAAGCGATTCCCGGGCAGATCGACGCCCTGGAGCAGGAAATGGCCGCGGTACAGGCGCAGGTATCCGATCCTGCCTTCTATCAGCAGCCGGTGCAGATCACCACGGAAGTATTGGCGCGTCTCGACAGCTTGCAGAAGGAAATGGACGAGTTGCTCGAGCGCTGGGCAGAGCTGGAAGGCTGACGAAGGAACGAACGGGCAATGGCCATCGAGTACCGCATTACTCTCGACGACAATCATCAGTTCAGCTATCGGATCGAGCTGAATCGCGAATATGACCCCGCGCAGGCGCAGCAGGCACCCGCCTGGACCCGCCTCGGGCATCAGCAGTGCAGCAATTGCCCGCTCAGTCGCGAGCAGTTCAGCCATTGCCCGGCTGCAGTCGATCTGCATCGGGTGATCGAAGACTTTCGCGGTCTGCCGGCATTCAAGAAGGCCAGTGTCTGGGTACGCACGCCGGAGCGTGAATACACCAAGCATGTCGGCCTGGAGGAGGGCCTGCGGGCATTGCTCGGGGTGATCATGGCTACCAGCGCCTGCCCGGTGCTGGCGCGTCTGAAACCCATGGCGCAGCACCATCTGCCCTTTGCCAACAACCAGGAGTTCATTCTGCGGGCGGTATCGCTGTATCTGACGCGGCAATACTTCAACATGCGCGAAGGGCGTCTGGCCGACTGGGAACTAAAAGGCCTGGTGCGTCTGTTCCAGCAGCTCAAGTTGGTCAACCAGGCCTTCTGGCAGCGCATTCACGACACCTGTGAAGGCGACTCCAATCTCAAGGCTTTTCTCACCTTCTTCTCGATGTCGTCGAGCATGACGGTGTCGCTGGAGACCCAGCTGCAGAAAATTCGCCCGCTGGTGATGAGCGCGGGCGAGTCGTTCGAATAAGCCATCCTCGGCCTAGGTAGGGTGCGCCGCGCGCACCGTTTCTACGAAGGCCCCGACGGTACTGTGTCCGGTGCGCATGGCGCACCCCACGTTCAAGCGCCTTTTTCGCCTTTCTTCAGACGCACGGCGAGCACATCGCAGGGCGCGCCATGCAGCACGTCATTGGCGGTGGAGCCCAGCAGCAGCGCGAGACCGTGCCGGCCATGGCTGCCGACCACGATCAGATCGCAGCCCTGTTCTTCGGCGAGGCGGTGGATTTCCTGACGTGGCTGCCCATAGGCCAGATGGCGCTGGTCCGCGCTGAGTTCCTGGTACTTGCCGGTAAAGCTGTCCAGGCGTTCCCGCGCCTGTTCGAACTGCTGTTGCTGCAACATCGACAGGTCCATCGGTACGTCGCCACCAAAGGCCATGGCCATGGGTTCGACGATATGCACCAGGGACATCTTGGCACCGCTGGCCTTGGCCAGCTTCTGTGCGCGAACCACTACGGGGTCGCATTCATCGGTGAGGTCGACAGCGACCAGAATGTGCTGGTAGGGCATGGTGGAGTCCTCCTCAAGGGGGCAAATGGCTCTGCAGCAAGTATGGCCTCGTTGTGCACGATCAGGGGCAACTTGTCATCATCCGCGCAAAGAAAAGCCCGGTGCGAGCACCGGGCGGTAACAGGGCCAGGCAGGCCGGAAACATGTGGCATCACTGTTGGTTGGCGGCGTACTGGGCAGACACGCCTTCCAGGCCTTCGATGATGCTGTCGGAATACTTGCTTACCAAAAAGGGTACGGTGTTCTCGTTGTAATTGCGCAGCGACTTCTCGATGTAGCGCCACTTGGTCTCGATGGAGCCCAGGGCAGCTGTGATCTGCGGCGTGTTCTGCTGGGCTGCACTGAGGCTGTCGAGCTTGCTGGCGAACTCACCGACCAGTTCGTCCATGGCGCGCTCTTCACCGCCACCGAAGAAGCTGGTGCCGACCGAGGCACTGCGCGAAGCATAGTCCACTGAGATGCTCTGCATCAGCAGGCTCTGCTCACGGCTCTTCTGCGTCAAGGGCGGGACGCTCTGACCGCTTTCCTGCTGAATCTTCTGATACAGCTCCTGACTAATAGCCATGAGGCGCTGATTGTTGTCCGCAAGGTCGGCCACCGGCTGCAAGTCGGTGAAGCCCTGGCTGCGCATAGCGTCCATCAGGCCCTGGAGCCCGTCGCGATAGCTCTGCCAGGTGCTTCGCAGTTGCCCCTGCAGCGCACGGCTGGCATCGCCGGGCATCTGCTCGAGTGCATCGAGGTGACCTTGGGCTCGCTGCATGGATTCCCCGATCATCCGCGCATAGCGCTGATCGCCCTCCATGCCGTTGTACATATAGAAGTCACCCAGGCTTTTCTGAGCCGCCAGGCGCAGTTGATGCAGGCGCAGCAGGTCATCGGCCGGCGCGGCGCGGAGCAAGGGAGAGGAAAGCAAAGTGAAGAGGAAAGCGAGCAGGGCGCTCAGGGGCAATGCAAGCGAACGGCGGCTCGGCATCTGTGACTCCGTATGGCCCGTCGAGGGCTCGATTTGTTGTTGTGCTGCATTCGGATGGCGCTATGCCAGCCAAAAGTGAGACGACTGTACCCGGAGCACGGGCGTTTGGCTAGGCGCTCCAGGGCCCCTGCGGCAGGGCTGAAGCACTCTGCAATGGCGCGATATTGACGCGGTTTATTGAAGTCGGCTGCAGGCCACGGATGACCAGGCTTGTAGAAATCGTCGGGAAATCGACGAAAAGAGGCCAATTGACAAGTGCAGGCTTTTCCCTGAAGGTGTGCATACCCAAATCAAACGGGCGTATGAATTGAGCGTTTGCCTGGTCAGGCGCGCCATGACAGCCCGAATATCGCGTCGGCGGGTGTGTCGTACCGATTGGGGCTATGCTCGACGGCTGTGCCGCGAGCTGGCCTGCCGGTTGGCTCCGATGTGTACTGTTCAGCTTCCATACCGTGGAGATCAGTTGATGATTTACGAAGGTAAAGCCATCACGGTTAAGGCTCTTGAGAGCGGCATCGTCGAATTGAATTTCGACCTCAAGGGTGAGTCCGTCAACAAATTCAACCGTCTTACCCTCAACGAGCTGCGCGCCTCCGTCGACGCGATCAAGGCCGACGGTTCGATCAAGGGCGTGATTGTCACCAGTGGCAAGGACGTGTTCATCGTCGGTGCCGATATCACCGAATTCGTCGACAACTTCAAACTGCCCGACGAAGAGCTGGTGGCTGGCAACCTGGAAGCCAACAAGATCTTCAGTGATTTCGAAGACCTCGCCGTGCCCACCGTCGTCGCCATCAACGGCATCGCCCTGGGTGGCGGTTTCGAGATGTGCCTGGCCGGTGACTACCGCGTAATGAGCGAGACCGCCAAGATCGGTCTGCCGGAAGTCAAACTGGGCATCTACCCGGGCTTCGGCGGCACCGTGCGCTTGCCTCGCGTGATCGGCACCGACAACGCTGTCGAGTGGATCGCCTCCGGTAAGGAAAACAAGGCTGCCGACGCCCTCAAGGTAGGCGCCGTCGATGCCGTCGTCGCCCCCGCCAAGCTCAAGGAAGCCGCGCTGGATCTGGTCAAGCGCGCCATCTCCGGCGAGCTGGACTACAAGGCCAAGCGTCAGCCCAAGCTGGAAAAGCTCAAGCTCAATGCCATTGAGCAGATGATGTGCTTCGAGACCGCCAAGGGCTTCGTTGCTGGCCAGGCCGGCCCGAACTACCCGGCTCCGGTCGAGGCGATCAAGACCATTCAGAAAGCCGCCAACTTCGGCCGCGACAAGGCGCTGGAAGTCGAGGCCGCCGGCTTCGTCAAACTGGCCAAGACCTCGGTCGCCGAGAGCCTGATCGGCCTGTTCCTCAACGATCAGGAACTGAAGAAGAAGGCCAAGCACCACGACGAAATCGCCCGTGACGTGAAACTGGCTGCCGTGCTCGGTGCCGGCATCATGGGCGGCGGCATCGCCTACCAGTCGGCCTCCAAGGGCACCCCGATCCTGATGAAGGATATCCGCGAAGAGGGTATCCAGATGGGCCTGACCGAGGCCTCCAAGCTGCTCGGCAAGCGCGTCGAGAAAGGTCGCATGACCCCGGCGAAGATGGCTGAAGCCCTCAACGCCATCCGTCCGACCATGTCCTACGGTGATTTCGGCAACGTCGACATCGTCGTCGAAGCCGTGGTCGAGAACCCCAAGGTCAAGCAGATCGTGCTGGCCGAAGTGGAAGACGTGGTGCGCGAAGACGCCATCCTGGCCTCCAACACCTCGACCATCTCCATCTCCTTGCTGGCCCAGGCGCTCAAGCGTCCGGAAAACTTTGTCGGCATGCACTTCTTCAACCCGGTGCATATGATGCCGCTGGTGGAAGTCATTCGTGGCGAGAAGTCCAGCGAAGTGGCCGTGGCCACCACCGTTGCCTACGCCAAGAAGATGGGCAAGAACCCGATCGTGGTCAACGACTGCCCCGGCTTCCTGGTCAACCGCGTGCTGTTCCCGTACTTCGGTGGCTTCTCCAAGCTGCTGGGCTTCGGTGTCGACTTCGTGCGCATCGACAAGGTCATGGAGAAGTTCGGCTGGCCCATGGGCCCGGCCTACCTCTCCGACGTGGTCGGCATCGACACCGGCCACCACGGCCGTGACGTGATGGCTGAAGGCTTCCCGGACCGCATGGCGGTGGAAGGCAAGACCGCTGTCGACGTGATGTACGAAGCCAATCGCCTTGGCCAGAAGAACGGCAAGGGCTTCTACGCTTACGAGACCGACAAGCGCGGCAAGCCGAAGAAGGTCTCCGACCCTGAAGCTTACGAGCTGCTCAAGTCCATCGTGGTCGAAGAGCGTGAAGTCACCGACGAGGACATCATCAACTTCATGATGATCCCGCTGTGCCTGGAAACCGTTCGTTGCCTGGAAGACGGCATCGTCGATACCGCAGCCGAGGCCGATATGGGCCTGATCTACGGCATCGGCTTCCCTCCCTTCCGTGGCGGTGCGCTGCGCTACATCGATTCCATCGGTGTCGCCGAGTTCGTCGCCCTGGCCGACAAGTACGCCGACCTGGGCGCGCTGTACCACCCGACCGCCAAGCTTCGCGAAATGGCCGCCAAGGGCCAGAAGTTCTTCGGTTAAGCGCGCAACGACTAGAGCGAGAGTGAATTTATGAGCCTGAATCCTAGAGATGCAGTGATCGTCGACTTCGGTCGTACCCCGATGGGTCGTTCCAAGGGCGGCATGCACCGCAACACCCGTGCCGAGACCATGTCCGCGCACCTGATCAGCAAAGTGCTGGAGCGCAACGCCAAGATCGACCCGGCAGAAGTCGAGGACGTGATCTGGGGCTGCGTCAACCAGACCCTGGAGCAGGGCTGGAACATCGCGCGCATGGCGTCGCTGATGACCCAGATCCCGCACACCAGCGCCGGCCAGACCGTCAGCCGCCTGTGCGGTTCGTCCATGAGCGCCCTGCACACCGCCGTGCAGGCGATCCAGACCGGCAACGGCGACGTGTTCGTCGTCGGCGGTGTGGAGCACATGGGGCACGTCGGCATGATGCACGGCGTCGACCCGAACCCGCACCTGTCCCTGTACGCCGCCAAGGCGTCCGGCATGATGGGCCTGACCGCCGAAATGCTGGGCAAGATGCATGGCATCAGCCGCGAGGCGCAGGACGCCTTCGGTGAGCGTTCTCACCGTCTGGCGCACAAGGCCACCGTCGAAGGCAAGTTCAAGGATGAAATCATCCCGATGCAGGGCTACGACGAGAATGGTTTCCTGAAGGTCTTCGACTACGACGAGACCATTCGCCCGGAGACCACTCTGGAGAGCCTGGCTACCCTGAAGCCGGCGTTCAACCCGAAAGGCGGCACCGTGACCGCGGGTACTTCCTCGCAGATCACCGACGGCGCTTCCTGCATGATCGTCATGAGCGCCCAGCGCGCTCAGGATCTGGGCATCCAGCCGATGGCCGTGGTTCGCGCCATGGCCGTTGCCGGTGTGGATCCGGCGATCATGGGCTACGGCCCGGTGCCGTCCACTCAGAAGGCGCTCAAGCGCGCCGGTCTGACCATGGCCGACATCGACTTCGTCGAGCTCAACGAAGCCTTCGCCGCTCAGGCCCTGCCTGTGCTGAAGGATCTGAAGCTGCTCGACAAGATGGAAGAGAAGGTCAACCTGCACGGCGGCGCCATCGCCCTGGGTCACCCCTTCGGTTGTTCCGGTGCCCGTATCTCCGGTACCCTGCTCAACGTCATGAAGCAGAACGGTGGCACCCTCGGTGTCTCCACCATGTGCGTGGGCCTTGGCCAAGGCATCACCACCGTCTTCGAGCGCGTTTAAGCGCAAGCGGACAGAAACCGGGGCCCAGTGCCCCGGTTTTGCTTTTTAAGGCTTTTTTATCGGGAACCTCTCAATGCAGTTGCAGCCAGGACTCTATCGCCACTACAAAGGCCCGCAGTACCGCGTATTCGGCGTGGCACGCCATTCCGAGACTGAGGAAGAAGTGGTGGTCTATCAGGCCCTGTACGGCGAGTTCGGCCTGTGGGTGCGGCCGCTGAGCATGTTCCGCGAAGAGATCGAAGTGGACGGCAAGCGCGTTCCACGCTTTGCTTTGATTCAGGCCGAAGTCAGCCCTATCGGCAGTTCGGAAGCCTGACTGCGCAGTCCCTGCGCTTGACCTTCGCTTGGTCACCACTATATATAGCGGGGCCTCAAGGCTCCCTGCCTTCTATATTTCGCAATTCAGGAATTTTCTGATCCATGGGCAAATCGCTGGTCATCGTGGAATCCCCGGCCAAGGCCAAGACCATCAACAAGTATCTGGGCAGCCAGTACGTGGTGAAGTCGAGCATCGGCCACATCCGTGACCTGCCTACCAGCGGCTCGGCAAGCGCCACCAAGGAGCCGGCCAAGCGCGGCAAGGCCGCCGCCGAGGCGCCTGCGCTGTCGCCCAAGGAAAAGGCCAAACGTCAGCTGTTCGCGCGCATGGGCGTCGACCCCGAGCACGGCTGGAAGGCCAAGTACGAGATCCTGCCCGGCAAGGAAAAGGTGATCGAAGAACTGCGCCGCCTGGCCAAGGATGCCGACACCATCTATCTCGCAACCGACTTGGACCGCGAGGGGGAGGCCATTGCCTGGCACCTGCGCGAATCCATCGGTGGCGATGACGCCCGCTACAAGCGTGTGGTGTTCAACGAGATCACCAAGAAGGCGATCCAGGAAGCCTTCTCCAAGCCCAGCGAGCTGGATATCAACCGCGTCAACGCCCAGCAGGCGCGGCGCTTCCTCGACCGCGTGGTGGGCTACATGGTCTCGCCGCTGCTGTGGGCCAAGATCGCCCGCGGCCTGTCCGCCGGCCGCGTGCAGTCGGTGGCGGTGAAGCTGGTGGTGGAGCGCGAGAAGGAAATCCGCGCCTTCGTCCCGGAAGAATACTGGGAAGTGCACGCCGATCTCGGCACGGCGAAGAACGCCAAGGTGCGTTTCGAGGTGGTCCGCGAGGGCGGTGCGGCGTTCAAACCGGTCAATGAAGCACAGGCCATGGCCGCACTGGAGAAGCTCAAGGCCTCCAGCTACAGCGTGGTCAAGCGTGAAGACCGCCCGACCAGCAGCAAGCCGTCGGCTCCCTTCATTACCTCCACCCTGCAGCAGGCGGCGAGCAACCGCCTGGGCTTCGGGGTGAAGAAGACCATGATGATGGCCCAGCGTCTCTACGAGGCCGGTTACATCACCTATATGCGTACCGACTCGACCAACCTGTCGGCCGACGCGATTGAAATGGTCAGAGGCTTTATCGGCAGCGAGTACGGCGACAAGTATCTGCCGGGCAAGCCCAATCTGTATTCGAGCAAGGAAGGCGCTCAGGAGGCGCACGAAGCGATTCGTCCGTCCGACGTCAACCTGCGTCCGACCCAGCTGTCGGGCATGGAGCGTGACGCCGAGCGTCTGTACGACCTGATCTGGCGCCAGTTCGTGGCCTGCCAGATGCCGCCGGCCGAGTACCTGTCCACCAGCGTCACCGTGGCCGCCGGCGCCTTCGAGCTGCGTGCCAAGGGCCGCATCCTCAAGTTCGACGGTTACACCCGCGTGCTGCCGCAGCAGAGCAAACCGGGCGAGGACGATGTCCTGCCGGAAATGAAGGAAGGCGAGGGCCTCAAGCTGATCCAGCTCGACCCCAGCCAGCACTTCACCAAGCCGCCGGCGCGCTACTCCGAAGCCAGTCTGGTCAAGGAGCTGGAAAAGCGCGGCATCGGCCGCCCGTCCACTTATGCGGCGATCATTTCCACCATTCAGGATCGTGGCTATGTGACGGTGCATAACCGCCGCTTCTACGCCGAGAAGATGGGCGATATCGTCACCGAGCGTCTCGACGAGAGCTTCGCCAACCTGATGGATTACGGCTTCACCGCCACCATGGAAGAGCATCTCGACGACGTGGCCCAGGGCGAGCGCGAGTGGAAGCATCTGCTCGACGAGTTCTACGGCGACTTCAAGAAGAAGCTCGAAGCGGCCGAAGCGGGCGAGGGCGGCATGCGTGCCAACCAGCCGACCCTGACCGATATTCCCTGCCGCGAATGCGGGCGGCCGATGATGATTCGTACCGCTTCCACCGGTGTGTTCCTCGGCTGTTCCGGCTATGCGCTGCCGCCGAAGGAGCGCTGCAAGGCCACCATCAACCTGGTGCCGGGCGACGAGATCGCCGCGGACGACGAGGGTGAGTCCGAGTCCCTGGTGCTGTTGGGCAAGCATCGCTGCCCGATCTGCGCAACCGCCATGGATGCCTACCTGCTGGATGAGAGCCGCAAGCTGCACATCTGCGGCAACAACCCCGATTGCAGTGGCTACGAGATCGAGCAGGGCCAGTACCGCATCAAGGGTTACGAAGGCCCGAGCCTGGAATGCGACAAGTGCGGCAGCGAGATGCAGCTCAAGACCGGTCGCTTCGGCAAGTTCTTCGGTTGCACCAATCCCAGCTGCAAGAACACCCGCAAGCTGCTGAAGAATGGCGAGGCTGCACCACCGAAGATGGACCCGGTGAAGATGCCCGAACTCAAGTGCGAGAAGGTGGACGACACCTATGTGCTGCGTGACGGCGCTTCCGGCCTGTTCCTGGCCGCCAGCGGTTTTCCGAAGAACCGCGAAACTCGTGCGCCGCTGGTGCTGGAGCTGATTCCGCACAAGCACGAGATCGACCCCAAGTACCACTTCCTGCTCGAAGCGCCGCAGAAGGATCCGGACGGTCGTCCGGCGGTAATCCGCTACAGCCGCAAGACCAAGGAGCAGTACGTGCAGTCGGAGGTGGACGGCAAGCCGACTGGCTGGCGCGCCTTCTACGATGGCGGCAAGTGGAAGGTCGAGGACAAGCGCTAGGGGCTGTCCACGTTCTGCTGCGCGTCGGCCGGGTGTCGTCAGCCAGGCTCGGCTCTGTCGCTGGATCATTAAAAGGCCAGGAAAGGCTGACGAGATGCGCGTCTGGCTATAGCCCGACGCGCGTATCATGACCCGATCTGCTGTGGAGGTCGCCGCAATGGCCAAAGAAATCTATACCCGCACCAATCAGAAGATCTTCTTCGCCGGCATTGCCCTGGATAACTGGCGCAAGGCCGAGGCGTCCTCCGCATTCAACGTTCAGGCGCTGGTGCAGGCCGAGCGCGAGGCCGCACTGTTTCACCTGTACGGCGGCCTGCTCGGGTTGTGTCACGAGATCGCCGGCTACTACCGCATGAGCGACGCTGCGCCCTCGCGTGTCGAGGCTTTCGTTCAGCAGGCAGTGCTCGAGGGCGCGCCCAGCCCCGAGCTGGCTGAACTGGTGGAACTGGCGCAGCAGCGCGAAACCTGGCTGGCCGAGTTGCTGGCTGCCTATGCCGAGCTGTTTCAGCCGCCGCGCGAGGAGCGCAAGGCCAAGGTCGACCCATCCATGCCGCTGATCACGGCCGTCAGCGTTGGTGAAGAGCCGGCCGAACTGAGCCTCGATGATGTCGATGCCTGGCGGCAGCAGCTCAAGACCCTGGTGCTGCGTTTCCGCGAAGGTCTCAGCGAGTGCTGATTGCGTTTAACTGGACCAGTGGGCTGGGGATGACTCCGGCTGACTGTTACAATGTCGTGTTTTTGCACAGAGACTGAGCCATGCCTACATCCTTTCTGGAAATCGTCGAACTGCCCGATGGGCGTATTGCCCTGCGCCGCGCAGAGGATGAAGAGGCGCTGGTGACTCTGGACTTCTCTGCCGATGCCAAGGCTTTCCTGCAGGGGCAGCACATCGAGGTGGCCAAGGCCATGCTCAACGTCGGGGTGCAGATGGCCGGTCGAATGGCCGAGGGTGATTTCAGTAGCGAGGAAGAAGGGCCGCGCGTCCTGCACTGAAGTCGCTGCGCTACAACGCAAACGGGGCTCCATTGGAGCCCCGTTTTCATGTGTGAAGATGCATTTCAGCCTAGGCTGATATTCAGGCTTTGTGCGCCGCCGGCACTGGCGGCCTGTGCCAGCCGCTGACGAGTGCTGCGCTCGACCGGATGCAGCCAGCTGATCACGGTATGGCTGCGACCCAGCTTGAGCGCTTCCTCTGCCAGCTGCAGAGCACTTTGCCCTTGTCGCGGGTGCAGTAGCAGGATGCGTTCGCGGTTCAGGCCTGCATCGCGTAGCCAGGCCTGGGTCAGGCTTGCAGGCGGTGCCACCAGGGTCAGCCAGCGCGCATCCTGATTCTGGCTCAGCTCACGCAGAATCGGAGCCAGCAAGTGCAGGCAATGGCCGGCTGCGCCGCGCAGAGCCAGTTCGCTGAATGCCTGATCATCCTCGCTGCGAGAGAAGTCATCGGTAGCCAGTGGCTCGCTCGACGCACGGGCGAGGAAGGCGTCGAAAAGGGGAAGTTGTGGGCGCTCGAACGACTGCTGCACTTGCATGGCGTTTCCTCAGCGGCGAATTACACCGACACTCAAACCTTCGATGACCAGATCCTGCTGCTCCAGATCCACTTCGATCGGGGCGAACTCGGGGTTTTCGGCGATCAGCCAGACTTTGTTGCCCTCGCGCTTGAAGCGCTTGACCGTGACCTCGTCGTCGAGGCGGGCGACCACGATCTGGCCGTTGCGCGCTTCGCGCGTGGTGTGCACGGCCAGCAGGTCGCCGTCGAAGATGCCGATGTCCTTCATGCTCATGCCGCGCACGCGCAGCAGATAGTCGGCTTTGGGGTGAAAGAACGCAGGATTGATCTGGCAGGATTCCTCGACATGCTGCTGGGCGAGAATGGGAGCCCCTGCGGCCACGCGGCCGATGACGGGAAGGCCTTCGTCCTCGTTGGCTGCACCTGGCTCGAAGCCTGGTATGCGAATGCCGCGCGAGGCGCCGGGCGTCATTTCGATGGCCCCTTTGCGCGCCAGAGCCTTGAGGTGCTCCTCCGCCGCGTTGGGTGACTTGAAGCCCAGCTCCTGGGCGATTTCCGCCCGAGTGGGCGGATAGCCGTTGTCTTCCAGGCAGCGTTTGATGAAGGCGAGAATCTCGGCTTGGCGTGGCGTCAGTTTCAGCATGGCTGGGCTCTGTCTTTTTATACAGTGGCTGGGATTATATACAGTAAGCGAGCCTTGGCAACGCCCAATTTGCCGGTGCCTGCCGCCTGGCTTGTAACCTGCTTGCGGCAAAGTACGTCTTCGCTTGTTGTAAGCTGTGACCAGCCGGCCAAAAGACGGCTCGTGCGGCTTGACAATTCGATGGGCTGAAACGTATGTTTCAAACAAGTGTTTGTCAGGTGATAACTCATGGCTCAGTCGGAAACCGTTGAACGCATTCTCGATGCTGCGGAACAGCTGTTCGCGGAAAAAGGCTTCGCCGAAACCTCGTTGCGGCTGATCACCAGCAAGGCCGGCGTCAATCTGGCTGCGGTCAACTATCACTTCGGCTCGAAGAAGGCGCTGATCCAGGCGGTCTTCTCGCGCTTCCTCGGGCCCTTCTGCGCCAGTCTGGAAAAGGAACTCGACCGTCGTCAGGCCAAGGCCGACACGCAGGCCACCCTCGAGGAACTCCTCGAACTGCTGGTCGAGCAGGCGCTGGCGGTCAAGCCGCGTAGCGGCAACGACCTGTCCATCTTCATGCGTCTGCTCGGCCTGGCTTTCAGTCAGAGCCAGGGGCACCTGCGCAAGTATCTGGAAGAGGTGTACGGCAAGGTGTTCCGCCGCTACATGCTCCTCGTGCACGATGCCGCCCCGCGCATTCCGCCGCTGGAACTGTTCTGGCGTGTGCATTTCATGCTCGGCGCCGCGGCGTTCAGCATGTCCGGCATCAAGGCGCTGCGCGCCATGGCCGAGACCGATTTCGGCGTCAACACTTCGATCGAGCAGGTGATGCGCATGATGGTGCCTTTCCTGGCCGCCGGCATGCGCGCCGAAACCGGTGTCAACGATCCCTCGCTGGCGGCCGCGCAGCTCAAACCGCGCAGCAAGTCGCCAAGCGCTCCGGCCAAGGTCTGATCCCTGCGGGTGGGCGTGGCTCGGCCGTTCGGCTAAGCTAGCGGCCCATGTCCGAACTCGATTTGCTGCATATCTCCATTGCCGATCAGGCCCTGTACGGTTTTCGTGCGGGGCGGCTGGTGCTGCGTCTGCCGGTCTCCACCGCACTCAATGGCCCTGGAGAACGCAACGGTTCAGGCTGCACCCCGCGCGGTCTGCATCAGGTGCGCGCCAGGATCGGCGCCGGCCTGCCGCTGGCTGCGGTGCTCAGGGCAAGGCGCTGGACCGGGGAGATCTGGTCACCCCAGCTGCATGAGCAGTTCCCTGGCCGCGACTGGATACTCACCCGCATCCTCTGGCTCAGTGGCCTGGAGCCCGGGCGCAATCGAGGCGCTCAGGTCGACAGTTTTCGCCGCTATATTTACCTGCATGGCACGCCTGATTGCGAACCCATGGGCGTGCCGCTTTCGCATGGCTGCGTGCGCTTGCGCAACGCAGACATGCTGACTCTGTTCGATCGGGTGGCACTGCACTGCCCGGTCAGGATCGACGAGGCGCCCTGTCCGCAGTGGGCAGAGGCGGAACTCCTCTAAGGAATTTTTTGTGACGACACCTATTCAAGGCTCTTTGATGCTGGACATCGCCGGTACCTGGTTGACCGCCGAAGACCGCCAGCTGCTGCGCCAGCCCGAAGTGGGCGGCCTGATCATCTTCGCTCGCAATATCGAATCGCCGCGCCAGGTGCGCGAGCTGTGTCAGAGCATCCGCGCGCTGCGTCCAGACCTGCTGCTGGCGGTGGATCAGGAAGGCGGGCGGGTGCAGCGTCTGCGTCAGGGTTTCCTGCGATTGCCGGCGATGCGCGCCATTGCCGATAACGACAATGCCGAGGAGCTGGCCGAACATTGCGGTTGGCTGATGGCCACCGAGGTAATGGCGGTGGGCCTGGACCTGAGTTTCGCGCCAGTGCTGGATCTCGACCACCAGCGCAGTGCGGTGGTCGGCAGTCGCGCCTTCGAGGGCGATCCGCAGCGCGCCGCCGCGCTGGCGGCGGCCTTCATTCGCGGTATGCATCAGGCGGGCATGGCTGCCACCGGCAAGCATTTTCCCGGTCACGGTTGGGCCGAGGCCGACTCGCACGTGGCCATCCCGCTGGACGGGCGCAGCCTGGATGAGATCCGTGCCTGCGACATGCAGCCGTTCCAGCGTCTGGTCGGTGAGCTGGATGCGGTGATGCCTGCCCATGTCATCTATCCGCAGGTGGATGAGCACCCGGCCGGCTTTTCGCGGCGCTGGCTGCAGGACATCCTGCGCGGCGAACTGGGCTTCGACGGCGTGATCTTCAGCGATGACCTGTCCATGGCCGGTGCCCATGTGGTCGGCGATGCCGGCAAGCGTATCCAGGCCGCACTGACTGCAGGCTGCGATATGGGGCTGGTGTGCAACGACCGCGCTTCGGCCGAGCTGGCGCTCAGTGCCTTGCAGCGTCTGCGCGTGACACCGCCGGTGCGCCTCGAGCGGATGCGTGGCCGCGGTCACGCCACTACCGAATACCGCCAGGCGCCACGCTGGCTTACCGCTGTGGCGGCCCTGAGAGCTGCCCAGTTGCTCGACTGAGGACCTGCCTATGACTGTCTACGCCATTATCGGCGGCACCGGCCTGACCCAGCTGGAAGGGTTGACGATTCACGAAGCGCTGCCGCTGGATACGCCTTACGGGGCGCCCTCCGCCGATATCCTGCGGGGCAGTTACGCCGGGCGCGAGGTGCTGTTTCTCGCCCGCCACGGCCAGCCGCACCGGATTCCGCCGCACCAGGTGAACTACCGCGCCAACCTCTGGGCGCTGAAGCAGGCCGGCGCCAAGGCGATAGTCGCGGTCAACGCGGTCGGTGGTATCCACGCCGCCATGGGTACCGGGCATTTCTGCGTGCCGCACCAGATCATCGACTACACCGCCGGACGTGCGCATACCTTCTATGAGGGTGAGCTGGAGCATGTCACCCATGTCGATTTCAGCCAGCCGTACGACGGGCAGTTGCGCCAGCGACTGGTGGCAGCGCTGCGCGCCGAGAATGCCGCGTTCAGTGATCATGGGGTTTACGGCTGCACCCAGGGGCCGCGGCTGGAAACGGCTGCGGAAATCGCCCGCATGGACCGCGATGGCTGCGATCTGGTGGGTATGACCGGCATGCCGGAGGCTGTGCTAGCGCGCGAGTTGGCGCTGCCTTACGCCTGTCTGGCGCTGGTGGTGAACCCGGCGGCGGGCAAGTCCAGCACGCTGATCACCATGGCCGAGATCGAGCGGGTGCTGGAGCAGGGCATGGGCACGGTCAAGTCGGTGCTGGCACGGGTGCTGGCGGGTTGAGCATTCGACAGTAACGAAAAGGGCCGCTTAGCGGCCCTTTTGCTTTAGCGACTCAGAGGGGGGTGATGCGCACCAGAGCGCCCAGACCGCCGTGGTCCAGATAGGTCAGGCTGTTGTCCTTCAGACGCTGGGTGACCTTCATGTGCTCGCTGCTCTCCAGCAGGCCGTCGGCGCTGAAGCGGTTGATCCACAGTTCCAGATCCAGGTCGGCGAAGCGCTCCTGGATGAAGCTCAGGGTGCCTTCTACCGCGTGGTGGCCGAAGTGCTCTTCACCGCTGCTGACGGCCACGCGACTCGGCGAGTTGCCAATGGTCTGGCTCCACGCCTTGTGCAGCAGCAACTGATAGCCGTTGCCGGGATTGAGCTTGGCGGCCTCCCCATCGAGCGCGGTAGGGCGTTCGTTGCCGGTGATGGGCAATGCCGTGCCTGCCCAGTCGTCCGGTGCCACCTTGGGCGCGACGACCGGCTCGCCTGCCTGGCGGAACACCAGCAGTTCGACCTGATACAGGCGTTCGGCGAAGGCGCTCGGTGTCAGCAGGCAGAGCAGCAGGGCGATCAGGTGCAGTGGGCGCATGTGTGAGTCCTTCAGGTGGTGGGCGCGAGGCGCTCGAACAGGGCTTCCAGGGTGTTGAAGCGTTCTTCCGCGCGCTCCATCGGCACCTGGATCTTGAAGACGGTGGCGCCTTCGAACTTGTAGCGTTTCGGTTGGGCCTGGATCAGCCTGATCAGGGTCAGCGGGTCGACGCAGGTTTCCGCGGCGAACTCGATACGGCCGCCCTGCGGGCCGGCGTCGACCTTGGTGATGCCCAGCTTGTCGGCCTGCAGCTTGAGCAGGGTCAGGCGCATCAGGTGCTTGGTCGGCTCCGGTAGCAGGCCGAAGCGGTCGATCATCTCCACCTGCAGCTCTTTCAGGCCGTCCTCGTCGGTGGCCGAGGCGATGCGCTTGTAGAGGATCAGACGCGCATGCACATCAGGCAGGTAGTCCTCGGGGATCAGCGCCGGCACGCGCAGGTTGATCTCCGGGCCGCCGCCCAGCGGCTGGTCGAGGTTGGGCTGCTCGCCTTTCTGGATGGCCTTCACGGCCCTTTCCAGCATTTCCATGTAGAGGGTGAAGCCGACGGCCTGGATCTGCCCGCTCTGACCATCGCCGAGCAGCTCGCCGGCGCCGCGGATTTCCAGGTCGTGGGTGGCGAGGATAAAGCCGGCGCCGAGGTCCTGCGCGCCGGCGATGGCCTCCAGGCGCTTCTGCGCATCGTCGGTCATGCTCTTGCGTGGTGGCGTGAGCAGGTAGGCGTAGGCCTGGTGGTGGCTGCGACCGACACGGCCGCGCAGCTGGTGCAGCTGGGCCAGGCCGAACTTGTCGGCCCGCTCGATGATGATGGTGTTGGCGCTGGGCACGTCGATGCCGGTTTCGATGATGGTCGAGGCCACCAGCACGTTGAAGCGCTTGTGGTAGAAGTCGCTCATCACCTGTTCCAGCTCGCGCTCGCGCATCTGACCGTGGCCGACGCCGATGCGCGCCTCGGGCACCAGTTCGGCCAGCTCACTGGCACATTTGTCGATGGTCTTCACATCGTTGTGCAGGTAGTACACCTGGCCGCCGCGCAGCAATTCGCGCAGCAGCGCTTCCTTGATGGTCGGCTTGTTCTCCTCCATGACGAAGGTGCGTACCGACAGGCGCCGCGCCGGTGGCGTGGCGATGATCGACAGGTCGCGCATGCCGGCCACGGCCATGTTCAGGGTGCGCGGAATCGGGGTGGCGGTGAGGGTGAGGATGTCGACCTCGCTGCGCAGCGCCTTGAGCTGCTCCTTCTGGCGCACGCCGAAACGGTGCTCCTCGTCGATGATCACCAGGCCGAGATTGTGGAACTTGACGTCGTCCTGCAGCAGCTTGTGGGTGCCGATGACGATGTCCACCTTGCCTTCGGCCAATTGCTGCACAGCGCCTTCGACTTCCTTGGCGCTCTTGAAGCGGCTCATCACCTCGACCTTCACCGGCCAGTCGGCGAAGCGGTCGCGGAAGCTGTTGTAGTGCTGCTGGGCGAGCAGGGTGGTGGGCACCAGCACGGCTACCTGCTTGCCGCTGTGCACGGCGATGAAGGCGGCGCGCATGGCCACCTCGGTCTTGCCGAAGCCGACGTCGCCGCAGACCAGGCGATCCATCGGCTTGCCGGCCAGCATGTCGGCGCGCACGGCGTCGATGGCGGCCTGCTGATCCGGGGTTTCCTCGAAGGGGAAGCCGGCGCTGAAGGTGGCGTAGTCCAGGGCCGGGTCCTGAAAGGCGAAACCCTCGCGGGCGGCGCGGCGGGCGTAGATGTCGAGCAGTTCGGCGGCTACGTCGCGCACCTGTTCGGCGGCCTTGCGCTTGGCTTTCTGCCAGGTTTCCGAACCCAGGCGGTGCAGCGGCGCCAGGGCATCGTCGCTGCCGCTGTAGCGGGCGATCAGGTGCAGGCTGGCCACCGGTACGTAGAGCTTGGCCTCGTCGGCGTACTGCAGGGCAAGGAATTCGGCGGCCTGGCCGTCGAACTCCATGGTCACCAGGCCCAGGTAGCGACCGACGCCGTGATCGATGTGCACCACCGGCGCGCCTTCGCGCAGTTCGGTGAGGTTCTTGATCACGTTGTCGCCAGTGTCGCGACCCTTCTCGCGGCGACGACGCTGCATGACGCGCTGGCCGAACAGCGGGCTTTCGGCGATCAGCGCCAGATCATCGAGCAGCAGGCCCTCGTCCAGCGGCGCGATGCAGATGTTCAGGCGTTCGCCGCTTTCGACGAACGCCGGCCAGCCATCGACTTCCTTGGGCTTGAGCTTGAGACGGGCAAGCAGCTCCAGCAGCACCTCGCGGCGCCCGGCCGACTCGGCGCAGAACAGCACGCGGCCTTGATATTCCTCGATGAAGCGGCGCAGCGCCGCCAGCGGCTCGCCGGCCTTGGCCTGGATCGCCAGGTCGGGCAGGGCGCGTGCCTCGAAGCGGGTCTGGCCGACGCCGGGTTCGATGTCGTCCTGATTGACCACCACGCGCGGCCAGTTCTTCAGGCGGGCGAAGCAGTCTTCCACCGGCAGGAAGATATCGGCCGGCGGCAGCAGTGGGCGCTCGGGGTCGACGCGGCGGTCCTCGTAGCGGTTGCGTGCGTCGGTCCAGAAGTGCTCGGCGGCCTTCTCGATGCCGGGCAGGGAGAACACCTGGGTGTCGCCCGGCAGGTAGTCGAACAGGGTGCCGGTTTCCTCGAAGAACAGCGGCAGGTAGTACTCGATACCGGCCGGGGTGATGCCGCTGGACAGGTCCTGATAGATCGGACAGCGGCGGAAATCCACGTCGAAACGCTCGCGAAAGCGCCCGCGGAAATCGCTGACGGCCTTCTTCTCCAGCGGGAATTCGCGCGCCGGCAGCAGGCGGATCGACTCCACCTTGTCCACCGAGCGCTGGTTTTCCGGGTCGAAGGTGCGCAGGGTTTCGATTTCGTCGTCGAACAGGTCGATGCGGTAGGGCACCTCGCTGCCCATGGGGAACAGGTCGATCAGCGCGCCGCGCACGGCGAACTCGCCGTGCTCGTACACGGTGTCGACGCAGCGGTAGCCGGCGGCCTCCAGGCGCGTACGCATCTGCTCGACGTCGAGCTTCTGGCCCACGTCCAGCACCAGACTGCTGCCGAGCAGAAAGCGCTTGGGCGCCAGGCGGTGTAGGGCGGTGGCGATCGGCACTACGAGGATGCCGCGGCTCAGCTGCGGCAGTCGGTAGAGCGTGGCGATACGCTGGGAAATGATGTCCTGGTGCGGCGAAAAGACGTCATAGGGCAGCGTTTCCCAGTCCGGAAAGTGCAGCACGGGCAGGTCCGGCGCGAAGAATGCCAGCTCTTCCTGCAGGCGCTCGGCGCTCTGGCTGCCTTCGGTGAGCACCAGAGTGAAGCGTCCGGCATTGCTGGCCGCTTCGGCGATGGCTAGGGACATGGCGGCACCAGGCAGATTGCCCCATTGCTGTTTGCCGGCGCTGGCCGGTAGAGACGGAAGACGCAGTACGGACACGGGCGGCTCACGGTCGTGACAAAAGGCCGGGAATTGTAGCGGGGCTTGGTGGTCAATGTCAGTCGCGACAGGCGCGCATTGCTCATGCCCGCGCGCGCCGTCATAATGTAGCCCCTTTTTTCAGCCCCTACATGTGGAAGGTACTGCCCGTGACTCAGAAGCCCGACCAGTGTCTCGGTGAATGGATCGATCGTGAAGCCCTCGCGGAAGCGATGATTCCGCTGATTGGTCAGCTCTATCGCAACAACAATGTGGTGACCTCGATCTACGGCCGTGGCCTGATCAACCGTTCGGTCATCGACATCCTCAAGGCTCACCGTTTCGCTCGCCATCGCCTGGCCGATGAGGCCGAACTGTCGGTCCACGACACCTTCCCCATGCTCAAGGCGATGAGCGAGCTCAAGCTGGGCGCCGCTTCCGTCGACCTGGGCAAGCTGGTTGCCAAGTTCAAGGCCGAAGGCGCTGGCCGTGCCGTCGAGCAGTTCGTCAAGGACGAGCTGGCCGAGGTGGTTGGCAAGCAGAACGGCGCTGCTCGCGAAGGCACCGACGTGGTGCTCTACGGTTTCGGTCGTATCGGCCGTCTGCTGGCGCGCATCCTGATCGAGAAGACCGGTGGCGGCGACGGCCTGCGTCTGCGTGCCATCGTCGTGCGCAAGGGTGCCAGCAACGATCTGGTCAAGCGTGCCAGCCTGCTGCGTCGTGACTCGGTGCACGGCAAGTTCAACGGCACCATCACCATCGATGAAGAGAACAACACCCTGACGGCCAACGGCAACCTGATCCAGGTGATCTACGCCAAGGATCCGAAGGAAGTCGACTACACCCAGTACGGCATCAAGAACGCGCTGCTGGTGGACAACACCGGCGTATGGCGTGATGCCGAGGGTCTGGGTCAGCACCTGGCCTGCCCGGGCGTCGATCGCGTGGTGCTCACTGCGCCTGGCAAGGGCGCGCTGAAGAACATCGTGCACGGCATCAACCACAGCGAAATCACCGCTGAGGACAAGATCATCTCCGCGGCTTCCTGCACCACCAATGCCATCGTGCCGGTGCTCAAGGCGGTCAACGACAAGTACGGCATCGTCAACGGTCATGTCGAGACCGTTCACTCCTACACCAACGACCAGAACCTGATCGACAACTTCCACAAGGGCAGTCGTCGTGGTCGCAGTGCCGCGCTGAACATGGTCATCACCGAAACCGGCGCGGCTACCGCTGCGGCCAAGGCGCTGCCGGTGCTCAAGGGCAAGCTGACCGGCAACGCCATTCGTGTGCCGACGCCGAACGTGTCCATGGCCATTCTCAACCTGAACCTGGAGAAGGCCACCACTCGCGAAGAGATCAACGAGTACCTGCGCCAGATGGCCATGCACTCGGATCTGCAGAAGCAGATCGATTTCGTCAGCTCGCAGGAAGTGGTGTCCACCGACTTCGTCGGTTCGCGTCACGCCGGTGTGGTCGATGCCGAAGCCACCATCGCCAACGACAATCGCGTCGTTCTCTATGTCTGGTACGACAACGAGTTCGGCTACAGCTGCCAGGTGGTGCGTGTGATGGAAGACATGGCCGGGGTGAACCCGCCTGCCTTCCCGCGCTAAGTAGCGCAAACGAAAAACGGGAGCTTCGGCTCCCGTTTTTCGTTGTGCCGGGAAGTTTTCGGGGTGCGGGGCGAGGGGAGGGGATTGTTGATGCCGATCAAGACGCAATCTGTTGCGCCCTGTTACCGAAAAGCCAAAAAAAGCAAGCGCTTGGGTGGTCAGCCCTGGGGGGCATCTTTATAATCAAGCGGATTTTTTACCCAGGTTTGGCGCCTTGATCCACGCCCATACTGCATCGGCGTGGTTGGGTCTATTAGACCTTCGGTTGCCCTTCCTGTCCTATAAAAAGCTTTCTAAATCAGTGGTTAGGCAAACCTATGATCAAACTAAAGCATGGGCTCGATTTGCCCATAACGGGTGCGCCGGCACAGCGTATCGAGGCCGCCAGGCCCGTGCGCAGTGTCGCCGTCATCGGCTTCGACTATCACGGGATGAAGCCGACGATGGAAGTGCAGGTCGGTGACCGGGTCAAGCTCGGTCAATTGCTGTTCACCGACAAGAAGACACCCGGCGTGCGCTACACCGCCCCCGCTGCTGGCGTGATCAGCGCCATTCATCGTGGTGAGAAGCGCGTCCTGCAATCCGTGGTCATCGACATCGAAGGCGACGAGCAGGAAACCTTCAGCCAGTACGCTGCCGACCAGCTCGACTCGCTGAGCGATGCTCAGGTTCGCGAGAACCTGCAGCAGTCCGGCCTTTGGACCGCGCTGCGCACCCGTCCGTTCAGCAAGGTGCCGGCGCTCGACGCCGTACCGAGTTCGATCTTCGTCACTGCCATCGATACTCACCCGCTCGCCGCCGATCCGGCGGTGATCATCGGTGAACATGCCGCTGACTTCGAAAATGGTTTGAAGGTGTTGGGCAACCTGGCCAAGGTCTTCCTGTGCAAGGCCGAAGGTGTCAGCCTGCCGGGCGAGAATGTCGCCAAGGTGCACAGCGAAGCCTTTGCCGGCCCGCACCCGGCAGGTCTGCCGGGCACCCATATTCACTTCCTCGATCCGGTCAGCGTCAGCAAGAGCGTATGGCAGATCGGCTATCAGGACGTGATCGCCGTGGGCAAGCTGTTCACCACGGGCCAGCTGTTCGTCGAACGCGTGGTTGCGCTGGGTGGTCCGGTCGTGGAGCAGCCGCGTCTGCTGCGTACCCGTCTGGGCGCCAGCCTGGAAGAACTCACCGCCGGTGAGCTCAAGCCTGGCTTCAACCGCGTGGTTTCCGGTTCGGTGTTCGGCGGTCGTACCGCTCAGGGCGCCTTCGCCTTCCTCGGTCGCTACCACAACCAGGTGTCCTGCCTGAGCGAGGGTAACGAGCGCGAGATGATGCATTACCTGCGTGCCGGCGTTAACAAGCACTCGGTACTGAACATCTTCGTCTCCAAGCTGGCCGGCTCCAAGCTGTTCAACTTCACCACCACCACCAACGGCAGCCCGCGCGCCATGGTGCCGGTGGGCAACTACGAAGCAGTGATGCCACTGGACATCCTGCCGACTCAACTCTTGCGCTACCTGATCGTCGGTGACACCGAGATGGCCCAGAAGCTGGGTTGCCTGGAACTCGACGAAGAAGACCTGGCGCTGTGCACCTACGTGTGTGCCGGCAAATATGAATACGGCCCGATCCTGCGGGACAACCTCACCCGCATCGAGAAGGAGGGTTAATCCGTGGGCATTCGTGCATTCCTCGACAAGATCGAGCACAACTTCGAAAAGGGCGGCAAGTACGAGAAGTGGTACGCCCTCTACGAAGCCATCGACACCTTCTTCTATCGTCCTGGCAGCGTGACCAAGACCACCGCTCACGTGCGTGATGGCATCGACCTCAAGCGCATGATGATCACCGTGTGGCTGTGCACCTTCCCGGCCATGTTCTTCGGCATGTGGAACACCGGCTACCAGGCCAACCTGATCTTCGCCCAGAGCCCCGAGCTGCTGGCGAGCCAGGAAGGCTGGCGTTTCGCGCTGATCGGCTCGCTGGCCGGTTTCGACCCGAACAGCCTGTGGGACAACTTCATCCAGGGGGCTGCCTACTTCCTGCCTGTCTACGCGGTGACCTTCATCGTCGGCGGCTTCTGGGAAGTGCTGTTCGCCTCGATCCGCAAGCATGAGGTCAACGAAGGCTTCTTCGTCACCTCCGTGCTGTTCGCCCTGATCCTGCCGCCGAGCATTCCGCTGTGGCAGGTGGCGCTGGGTATCAGCTTCGGCGTGGTGATCGGCAAGGAAGTGTTCGGTGGTACCGGCAAGAACTTCCTCAACCCGGCACTGACCGGCCGTGCCTTCCTGTTCTTCGCCTACCCGGCGCAGATGTCGGGTGATGCGGTCTGGACGGCGGTGGACGGCTTCGCTGGCGCCACTTCGCTGAGCCTGGCGGCTTCCGGCGGCATCGAGAACGTGATCAACAACGGCATCACCTGGATGGACGCCTTCATCGGCACCATTCACGGCTCGCTCGGCGAAACCAGCACCCTGGCCATCGCCATCGGCGGCCTGGTGCTCTTGATCACCAAGATCGCTTCCTGGCGCATCGTCGCCGGCGTGATGCTGGGCATGATCGGCCTGTCGCTGCTGCTCAATCTGATCGGCTCCAACACCAATCCGATGTTCGCCATGCCCTGGTACTGGCATCTGGTGGTGGGCGGCTTCGCCTTCGGCATGTTCTTCATGGCCACCGACCCGGTATCGGCGTCCATGACCAACACCGGCAAGTGGATTTTCGGCGCCCTGATCGGCGTGATGGTGGTGCTGATCCGTGTGGTCAACCCGGCCTTCCCCGAGGGCATGATGCTGGCGATCCTGTTCGCCAACCTGTTTGCACCGCTGATCGACCACTTCGTCGTTCAGGCCAATATCAAGCGGAGGCTGGCACGCAATGTCTAGTCAAAAAGAATCCACCGTCCGTACGCTGACGGTGGCCCTGCTGGTGTGTCTGGTGTGCTCGGTGTTCGTCGCCGGCGCTGCCATCGCACTGAAGCCGACCCAGGTGGAGAACCGCCTGCTGGACAAGCAGCGCAGCATTCTGGCCATCGCTGGCCTGGGTGAGGCGGGCATGTCGGGCAACCGGGTCAAGGAACTGTTCAACAGCACCATCACCGCCAAGCTGGTGGATCTGGAGAGCGGCAAGTTCTCCGATGCGCATGATCCGATCACCTTCGATCCGCTCAAGGCGTCGAAGGATCCGAAGACCTCCAGCGCGCTCAAGGGCAGCGAGGACATCGCCGGGATCAAGCGCCAGGAGCGCTACACCACCGTTTATATGGTGGAGAAGGATGGCGAGGTCGAAACGCTGATCCTGCCGGTGCGCGGTTACGGCCTGTGGTCGACCCTGCACGGCTTCATCGCGGTCAAGGGCGACCTCAACACCGTGGTCGGCATGGGCTTCTATCAGCACGGCGAGACCCCGGGTCTCGGCGGCGAAGTGGATAACCCGAAGTGGAAAGGCCAATGGCCGGGCAAGACCCTGTTCGACGATAACGGCAAGCTGGCCGTACAGATCGTCAAGGGCGGTGTCGATCCGCAGAGCCCGCAAGCCACTCACCAGGTCGATGGCCTGGCTGGTGCCACTCTGACCAGCGTCGGTGTGGACAACCTGCTGAAGTTCTGGCTCGGCCAGAACGGCTTCGGTCCGTTTATCGCTAACCTGCGTGCAGGGGAGGCCTGATCATGTCGCAACCGACTATCAAAGAAGTCCTGCTCAACCCGGTCTTCAACAACAACCCCATCGGCCTGCAGATCCTCGGGATCTGCTCGGCCCTGGCGGTAACCTCGAACCTGCAGACCGCGCTGGTGATGTCCGCCGCGCTGACCCTGGTGTGCGGTTTCTCCAACCTGTTCATCTCCATGATCCGCAGCCAGATCCCCGGCTCGATCCGCATGATCGTGCAGATGGTGATCATCGCGTCCCTGGTGATCGTGGTGGACCAGGTGCTCAAGGCCTATGCCTTCAGTCTGTCCAAGCAGCTGTCGGTGTTCGTCGGTCTGATCATCACCAACTGCATCGTGATGGGCCGTGCCGAGGCGTTCGCCATGCAGAACCCGCCGGTGCTGTCGTTCTTCGACGGTATCGGTAACGGTCTGGGCTATAGCGCCATGCTGGTGGCTCTGGGCGTGATCCGCGAGCTGTTCGGCGCGGGCAAGCTGATGGGCTACGAGATTTTCTCGGTGGTCAACGACGGTGGCTGGTACCAGCCCAACGGCATGCTGCTGCTGCCGCCTTCGGCCTTCTTCCTGATCGGTCTGTTCATCTGGGGCATCCGTAGCTGGAAGAAAGACCAGATCGAGAAGAACGCCTACAAGATGGCGCCTCAGGTATCCAGCAAGGAGGCCTATTAATGGAACATTACATCAGCCTGTTCGTCCGTGCGGTGTTCGTCGAGAACATGGCGCTGGCGTTCTTCCTCGGCATGTGTACCTTCATCGCCATCTCCAAGAAGGTGGAAACCGCCATCGGCCTCGGTATCGCCGTGGTCGTGGTGCTGGGTATCACCATGCCGGTGAACAACCTGATCTACGCCAACATCCTCAAGGATGGCGCGCTGGCCTGGGCCGGCCTGCCTGAAGTGGACCTGTCGTTCCTCGGCCTGCTGACCTTCATCGGCGTGATCGCGGCACTGGTGCAGATCCTCGAGATGACCCTGGATAAGTACGTGCCTGCGCTGTACAACGCCCTCGGCGTGTTCCTGCCGCTGATCACCGTGAACTGCGCCATCATGGGTGGCTCGCTGTTCATGGTCGAGCGTGATTACAACCTGGCCGAAAGCACCGTTTACGGTATCGGCGCGGGTGTGTCCTGGGCACTGGCCATCGCCGCGCTGGCGGGTATTCGCGAGAAGCTCAAGTACAGCGACGTACCGGCTGGCCTGCAGGGTCTGGGCATCACCTTCATCACCATCGGTCTGATGTCGCTGGGCTTCATGTCCTTCTCCGGCGTGCAGCTGTAAGGAAAGGATGAACAGATGAATTACGAAATCTTCCTCGCCATCGGCATGTTCACCGCCATCGTTCTGGCGCTGGTGCTGATCATCCTCGCGGCGCGCGCCAAGCTGGTGTCCAGCGGTGACGTGAGCATCGAGATCAACGGCGAAAAAACCATCGTGGTACCGGCTGGCGGCAAGCTGCTGCAGACCCTGGCCGACAACAACATCTTCCTGTCCTCCGCCTGCGGCGGCGGCGGTACCTGCGCCCAGTGCAAGTGCATCGTCGAAAGCGGCGGCGGCGAGATGCTGTCCACCGAAGAGTCGCACTTCACCAAGCGCGAGGCCCGCGAAGGCTGGCGCCTGTCCTGCCAGACCCCGGTCAAGCAGGACATGAAGATCGAAGTCCCGGAAGAGGTCTTCGGCGTCAAGAAGTGGGAGTGCACCGTCCAGTCCAACCCCAACGTCGCCACCTTCATCAAGGAGCTGACGCTGAAGCTGCCGGAAGGCGAGAACGTCGACTTCCGCGCCGGTGGTTACGTACAGCTGGAGTGCCCGCCGCACACCGTGTACTACAAGGACTTCGACATCCAGGAGGAGTATCGCGGCGACTGGGACAAGTTCAACCAGTGGAAGTACGTGTCCAAGGTCGACGAGACCGTGATTCGTGCCTATTCCATGGCCAACTACCCGGAAGAGCGCGGTCTGGTGAAGTTCAACATCCGTATCGCCTCGCCGCCCCCCGGCAAGGACGATCTGCCGCCGGGCAAGATGTCGTCCTACGTGTTCAGCCTGAAGCCGGGCGACAAGATCACCGTGTACGGACCCTTCGGTGAGTTCTTCGCCAAGGACACCGACGCCGAGATGGTCTTCATCGGTGGTGGTGCCGGCATGGCGCCGATGCGTTCGCACATCTTCGATCAGCTCAAGCGTCTGAAGTCCAAGCGCAAGATCAGCTTCTGGTACGGCGCGCGCTCCATGCGCGAGTCGTTCTACAACGAAGAGTACGATCAGCTGGCCGCGGAAAACCCGAACTTCGAATGGCACCTGGCGCTGTCCGATCCGCAGCCGGAAGACAACTGGACCGGTCTCAAGGGCTTCATCCACAACGTGCTGTACGAGAACTACCTGAAGGACCACCCGGCTCCGGAAGATTGCGAGTTCTACATGTGCGGCCCACCCATGATGAACGCCGCCGTGATCAAGATGCTCACCGACCTGGGCGTCGAGCCGGAGAACATCCTCCTCGACGACTTCGGCGGCTAACGCATGAGGTCTGCTGTACTCCAGCCCGTTATCGCTGTCGCCCTGGCGGCAGCCCTAACGGGCTGCTTGCATTCTGAGCGGATCGAAGAGTTCGGCGGCCCGACCATGGGCAGCACCTATTCGATCAAATACGTCCGCAGTGAAGGCGTCGCGCCGCAAGCCGAACTCAAGGCCGCGACCGAGGCGATCCTCGCCGAGATCGATCTGCAGATGTCCACCTATCGCGACGACTCGCTGATCGAGCAGTTCAACCGTGCGCCAGCGGGTACCTGCCAGGCCATGCCCAGGGGCGTGCTGGATCTCGTGCGTGCCGGCAATCGCCTGCACGAAGAGAGCCAGGGTCACTTCGACCTGACACTGGAGCCGTTGCTCGACCTCTGGGGCTTCGGGCCCAAGGGGCAGGGCGAGGCGGTGCCGGATGCCGAGCGCCTGGCTGAAGTGCGTCAGCGGGTCGGTCAGCAGCATCTGCGTATCGAGGGCGAGCAGCTGTGCAAGGATGTCGACGTTCAGGTCGACTTCAACAGCATCGCCGCCGGCTATGCCGTCGACCTGATCGTGGCGCGTCTGGGTGAGCTGGGTGTCACCAGTTATCTGGTGGAGGCCACGGGCGAGCTCAAGGCGGCTGGCTTCAAGCCCGACGGCAGCCACTGGCGCATCGGCCTGGAAGCGCCGCGCGACGATCAGCGAGTCGCCCAGCGCATCCTGCAACTCGATGGCTACGGCATCTCCACCTCGGGGGATTACCGCAACTATTTCGAGGAAAACGGCCAGCGCTATTCGCATACGCTCGACCCGCTGAGCGGCACGCCGGTCAACCACAAGCTGGCGGCGGTGACCGTGGCCGATCCATCGACCTTACGTGCCGATGGCTTGTCTACCCTATTGATGGTGCTCGGGCCGGAAGCCGGCATGGCCTTCGCCGAGCGCAATGGTATCGCGGCGTTTTTCGTGACGCGTGAGGGCGAGGGTTTCGTCACACAGGGCACGACCGCATTCGAGCAGCTATTCGCTGCAGGAGATGAGCAATGACGTTCCTGGTAGTTTTTCTGGCCATGGTACTGGTCGTCGGCATGATGGCCGTCGGCGTGATCATGGGCCGCAAGCCGATCGCAGGTTCCTGTGGCGGCATCGCCAACCTGGGTATCGAGAAGGAATGCTCGATCTGCGGCGGTAGCCGCGAGAAGTGCGAAGAGGTCAATCGCGACAAGGCCGATGCGCCGCGCACCGACCTGGCCTACGACGCAAGCAAGCGCTGAAGCACGTATGACTGATTGCCGGCCCCGCCCGCGCGGTGCCGGCCCCGCCGAGGGTGCGGCACAAGTGCCCCGGCCTGATGCGAAGGAGTAAACATGGCGGTCTACAACTACGATGTGGTGGTGTTGGGCTCCGGCCCGGCGGGCGAGGGCGCGGCGATGAACGCGGCCAAGGCCGGGCGCAAGGTGGCGGTGGTGGACAACCGGCCGCTGGTCGGCGGCAACTGCACCCACCTGGGTACCATTCCGTCCAAGGCGCTGCGCCACTCGGTGCGGCAGATCATGCAGTTCAACACCAATCCGATGTTCCGCCAGATTGGCGAGCCGCGCTGGTTCTCCTTCCCCGATGTGCTGAAAAGCGCCGAGAAGGTGATCGCCAAGCAGGTCACCTCGCGCACCGGCTACTACGCGCGCAACCGTATCGACACCTACTTCGGTACCGCCAGCTTCGCTGACGAGCAGACCGTGGAAGTGGTCTGCCTCAACGGCGTGGTGGAGAAGCTGGTGGCCAAGCAGGTCGTCGTCGCCACCGGCTCGCGTCCCTATCGTCCGGCCGATGTCGATTTCCGCCACCCGCGTATCTACGACAGCGACACCATTCTCAGCCTGGGCCACACGCCGCGCCGCCTGATCATCTACGGCGCCGGGGTGATCGGCTGCGAATACGCCTCGATCTTCAGTGGTCTGGGCGTGCTGGTAGACCTGATCGACAACCGCGACCAGCTGCTCAGCTTCCTCGACTCGGAAATCTCCGACGCGCTCTCCTATCACCTGCGCAACAACAACGTGCTGATTCGCCACAACGAAGAGTACGAGCGCATCGAGGGGGTGGAGAACGGGGTGATCCTGCACCTGAAGTCGGGCAAGAAGATCAAGGCCGACGCGCTGCTGTGGTGCAACGGCCGTACCGGCAATACCGATCAGCTGGGCCTGGAGAACATCGGCATTTCGGTCAACAGCCGTGGCCAGATCCAGGTGGACGAGCACTACCGTACCGAGGTGAGCAACATCTACGCCGCCGGTGACGTGATCGGCTGGCCGAGCCTGGCCAGCGCCGCATCCGACCAGGGCCGTTCGGCCGCCGGCAGCATCGTCGACAACGGCAGCTGGCGTTTCGTCGACGATGTGCCGACCGGTATCTACACCATTCCGGAGATCAGCTCGATCGGCAAGACCGAGCGTGAACTGACTCAGGCCAAGGTGCCTTACGAAGTGGGCAAGGCCTTCTTCAAGGGCATGGCCCGTGCGCAGATCTCGGTCGAACCGGTGGGCATGCTGAAGATTCTCTTCCACCGTGAAACCCTGGAAGTGCTGGGGGTGCACTGCTTCGGCTATCAAGCCTCGGAGATCGTGCATATCGGCCAGGCGATCATGAATCAGAAGGGCGAAGCCAACAGCATCAAGTACTTCATCAACACCACCTTCAACTACCCGACCATGGCCGAGGCCTATCGGGTTGCCGCGTTCGACGGTCTCAACCGGCTTTTTTGAGCGGCTCCGGCCGGCGGCCTGAGCCGGTCGGGGAGACAGGCTGGGTAGTGGCTTCCGAGTGGCGCTGGCCGAATCGGGAGAGCTTCTAGCGTCTCAGGCGGCAGCAAAGGACAAAACCGGCCATTGGCCGGTTTTGTCGTTGTTGGGTGCTGTGTTCGTAGCCCGGATGCAATCCGGGGATATCCTCGCTCCAGCTCCCGGATACGCGGCGGGCTGCTCTGGCTTGCTCCCCTCTCCCGCTTGCGGGAGAGGGGCTGGGGGAGAGGGTGTTAAGGCTCAGCCGCGTAGCGTCTGCACCGCTATGCCGGGGAAGTCGGTGATGATGCTGTCGACACCGAAGTCGGCCAGGCGACGCATTAGCGCCGGCTCGTTGACCGTCCACACCGACACGTGCAGCCCCTGTTTCTGCGCCTTGAGCAGGCGCTCCGGGGTGCACAGCGTCCAGTTCAGGGCGAGCAGGTGGCAGTCGTAATGGGCGGCCACCTTCAGCGGGTCGAGCCAGGCGTATTCGGCCACCAGGCCCAGCTGCAGTTGCGGGGTCAGCTCGCGCGCGGCCTTGAGTACTTCGCGCGAACTGGAGGTGATGGTGACCTGCTCACGCAGGCTGAAGCGTTCGGCCAGTTCGGCGATGGCCAGCACGGTACGCGCGGCGCGCACCTTGGAGGCGCTCTTGACCTCCAGCTGCCAGTGCTCGAAGCGGCATTGCTCGAACAGCTCCTCCAGGCGCGGGATGGGGCAGGGGCGCACCCAGCCGGGGCCGCCCTTGCGCGCATCGTACTTCACCAGTTCGGCGGCCTCGTGCTCGACCACCTTGCCGCGCAGGCCGGTGGTGCGCTTGAGCGTCGGGTCGTGGATCACCATCAGTTCGCCGTCGCGCGACAGATGCAGATCCAGCTCGCAGCGATTGACGCCGTGTTCCAGGCAGCGCTGGAAGCTGGCCAGGGTGTTTTCCGGGGCTTCGCCCTTGGCGCCGCGATGGCCGTAGATGAGGGTCACTGTTGCTCCTTGACGGGGTCGAGGTGGCGTGGCCGGTGATGGCGCACGCTGTTGATCACGTGATCGTATTCGAAATAGACGCTGAACTCGCGGTAGTCCCAGCGCGTGATCGGTGGCTGACCGACTGGCTTGTGCTCCTCGTCGGCCAGGCCGAAGCGCTCGAGTACCGAACGCTTGGACTCGCCCTTGTGCGGCAGGTTGCGGCTATCGAGATCGGCCCCCTGGCTGCCCAGGGGAATGGTCAGGGTGTCGGCGAGCACTGAGGCAGGGGCGAGCAGGGCGAGTAGCAGGGCGAGACGATACATGGCGATTCCTTGGCAACTGTCATGCGCGGGCCTGGCGACGCTCCAGAGCCTGCTTCTGCAGGATATGCCGAGCCAGCAACTGGCGCTGTGCGTCGGTCAACGCTTCGAACTCGGTGCCGATCTCGAACTGGCCGTCGGCGCGCTGGCTGCAATGCACCACCTGGGCACGCAGCAGCAGGCCGAGGGCCTGCGGCATCAGCACCATCTTGATCGCCAGGTGGCTGCCGGGCGCCACGGCCTGGCCGTGGTTGAAGCTGATGCCGCCCTCGGACAGCGACACCTGGCGCGGCGCGCCGATGTCGCGCAGCAGGCTCTGCGCCACGGCCTGGCCGAGCAGATCGATGCGCTTGTTGATCACCTTCAGGTAGTTGGCCAGCGTACGGTCGCGTTCACTGATATGGCGCAGCAGATGCTGCGACTCGAAGTCCATCAGGTGCAGGTCGCTGAGCAAGTTGAACAGCGGCGAAGGGTCGTGAAGCGCGTCGCTGGCATGGGCTTCGGCGCCCGCTAGCAGGCTGAATTCCAGTGCTATCGTATCGTCGATACGATAGTATTCGCGGCGATCATCTACATCGTGTGTCGACATGGCGAACCCATGGCAGCAGTGTTGGTCAGAGTGTAAGGCTGCCGGCCGGGCCCCGCCACAAGGACGTTCCTCTTTCTCCGAATCCTCCCCGACATGTTCAGACCTCTGTTCGTATTCATCGGCACGCGCTACACGCGGGCCAAGCGCCGAAACCACTTCGTTTCCTTCATTTCCCTGACTTCCATGCTCGGCCTCACCCTGGGGGTGATGGTGATGATTCTGGTGCTGTCGGTCATGAACGGTTTCGACCACGAGATGCGTACCCGCGTGCTGGGGATGATTCCTCACGCCACCGTCGAGTCGCCCACCCCGGTCAGCGACTGGCCCGCCCTGGCGCGTCAGGTCGAGCGCCATCCTCGCGTCGAGGCGCTGGCGCCTTTCACCCAGATGCAGGGGCTGCTGACCCATGAAGGCAAGGTGCAGAAGGTACTGATCAACGCCATCGATCCCGAGCAGGAGCGCAAGGTATCGATCATCGACGGCTTCTTTCAGGAAGGCAGCCTCGACAGCCTGCAGCCTGGCGATTTCGCCATGGTCATCGGCGACAAGGCGGCGGCCAAGCTGGGCCTGAAGCTGGGCGACAAGGTCACCTTCGTCGCCCCGGAAGTCACGGTGACGCCGGCCGGCATGTTCCCGCGCCTGAAGCGCTTTACCGTCACCGGCATCTTCCATGTCGGTGCCGGCGAGATCGACGGCGCCCTGGCCCTGGCCAACATCAGCGATCTGGCCCGGCTGCAGCGCTGGCGGCCGGATCAGGTGCAGGGCCTGCGCCTGAAGTTCGACGACCTGTTCCAGGCGCCGCGCAGCGCCTGGGAAATCGCCCAGACCCTTGATGGCGACTTCTATGCCCGTGACTGGACGCGCAGCCACGGCAACCTCTATCAGGCCATTCGCATGGAGAAGACCATGATCGGTCTGCTGCTGCTGCTGATCGTCGCCGTCGCCGCCTTCAACATCATCTCCACCCTGGTGATGGTGGTCACTGACAAGAAGGGCGACATCGCCATCCTGCGCACGCTCGGCGCCACGCCGCGACAGATCATGGCCATCTTCATGGTGCAGGGCACCGTGATCGGCGTGGTCGGCACCTTCATCGGCGCCGTGCTGGGAATTCTCGCCGCGCTGAACATCAGCGGCCTGATCGCCGGTATCGAGCGCCTTTTGGGCATCAAGTTTCTCAATGCCGATGTGTACTTCATCGATTACCTGCCTTCGCAACTGCAGAGCGCCGACGTGGTGATGGTCTGTACCGCGGCGCTGCTGCTGAGTTTCTTCGCCACCCTGTATCCGGCCTGGCGCGCCGCGCGCACCCAGCCAGCCGAGGCCCTGCGCTATGAGTGAGTCCATGAACCAGAACGCCATGAAACAGCACAATGCCGTGCTCAGTTGCCGCAACCTGAGCAAGCGTTACGACGAGGGCCCCGAGTCGGTGGTGGTGCTCGATGGTCTGGAACTGGAGCTGTTCGCCGGCGAGCGAGTGGCCATCGTCGGCAGCTCCGGTTCCGGCAAGAGCACCCTTTTGAACATGCTAGGCGGCCTGGATACGCCCAGCGAGGGCAGCGTCTGGCTGGCCGGCGAGCAGCTGTCGGCGCTGAGCGAGAGCGCCCGTGGCCTGCTGCGCAACCGTGCGCTGGGCTTCGTCTACCAGTTCCACCACCTGCTGGCCGAATTCACCGCGCTGGAGAACGCCTGCATGCCGCTGCTGATCGGCAAGACGCCGATTGCCGAGGCGCGCGAGCGGGCCACTGCGCTGTTGCAGCGGGTGGGCCTGGGCCATCGCCTCAATCACAAGCCGGCCGAGCTCTCCGGTGGCGAGCGTCAGCGCGTGGCCATCGCCCGCGCCCTGGTCAACCGTCCCGGTCTGGTGCTGCTCGACGAGCCCACCGGTAACCTCGATCAACACACCGCCGAGGGCATCCAGGAACTGATGCGCGAACTCAGTGAGGGCTCCAACACCGCCTTCCTGGTGGTGACCCATGACCTGCAGCTGGCACGGCAGATGGATCGCATGCTCAGTCTGCAGGACGGCAAGCTGGTGGCCATCTGATGTTCCGTCCGCTGAGTGTCTTCATTGGCGCCCGCTATACCCGGGCCAAGCGCCGCAACCATTTCATCTCCTTCATCTCGCTGACTTCGATGATCGGCCTGGCGCTCGGCGTGCTGGCAATGATCGTGGTGCTGTCGGTGATGAACGGCTTCCAGAAGGAAATGAGCTCGCGGATTCTCGGCATGGTGCCGCACGCCATGCTCTACGGTGCCGAGCCGGTCGCCGACTGGCGCGCCCTGGCGGACAAGGCTCTGGCCAATCCGCAGGTGCACGCCGCGGCGCCCTACGCCGAGCTGGAGGGCATGCTCTCGCACCGCGGGCTGATGCAGCCGATCCAGATCCACGGCATCGATCCGGCGGAGGAGGGCAAGGTGTCAATCCTGCCCGAGCACATCCACCAGGGCAGCCTGAACAACCTGCTGCCCGGCGAGTATGGCGTGGTGATCGGCGACATCACCGCACGCCGCTTCGGCCTGCAGGTGGGCGACAAGCTGACGCTGATCATCCCCGAGCTGAGCAATGCGCCTGGCGGCGTCACCCCGCGCATGCAGCGCCTGAACGTGGCGGCGGTATTCAAGGTGGGCGCCGAACTGGACAGCTCGCTGGCGCTGATCAACGTCGTCGACGCCGCCGCCATGCAGCGTCTGCCGGAAGGCACGGTGCCGGGCATTCGCCTGGCGCTCAAAGACTTGTACCAGGCGCCGCAGGTGTCCAAGGCGCTGCTGGCTCAGCTGGGTGCCGATTATCGCGCCGATGACTGGACCCACACCCAGGGCAGCCTGTTCAGCGCGATGAAGATGGAAAAGACCATGATCGGTCTGCTGCTGCTGCTGATCGTCGCCGTGGCGGCGTTCAACATCATCGCCACGCTGATCATGGTAGTGGCCGACAAGGGCGGCGATATCGCCATCCTGCGCACCCTCGGCGCCACGCCGCGGCAGATCATGGCCATCTTCATGGTGCAGGGCACGGTGATCGGCGTGGTCGGTACGCTTATCGGCACCTTGCTGGGCGTGCTCGCCGCGCTCAACGTCAGCGCGCTGGTGGCCTGGCTGGAGTCCTTCGCCGGCCAGCAGGTGCTGAGCTCCGACGTCTACTTCATCAGCAGCCTGCCGTCGGACCTGCAATGGCTCGACGTGGCGCTGATCTGCTCGGCGGCGTTGATCCTGAGTTTCCTCGCCACGCTGTACCCCTCCTGGCGGGCGGCACAGGTGCAGCCCGCCGAGGCGCTGCGTTACGAGTAGAAAGAAAAAGCCGTCGAATCCGACGGCTTTTTTGTTTCAGTGACCAACCTGGCGGCGCCGCTCCTGGCGTCTGCGCCAGCTGCGCTGTACCCACCAGCGCCAGTACAGCATGGTCAGCACGTAGCCGAGAATGGCCAGCACCACGCCGGCGACGAACGAGCCGAGCAGCAGCGGCTTCCACAGCACGGCGAGTTCGGCCGTGATCCATTCCAGGCTCAGATGCCCCGGCATGCGCATCGGTGGCGTATTGCTCAGCCAGGCGCCGAGCTTGTAGGTGCAGTAGAAGATCGGCGGCATGGTGATGGGGTTGGTCAGCCATACCAGGCCGATGGAAATCGGCAGATTGGCGCGCAGCGGAATGGCGACCGCGGCGGCGGCCAGCATCTGCATGGGCATGGGAATCATCGCCCAGAACAGGCCGATGGCCATGCCGCGGGCTACCGAGTGGCGATTGAGGTGCCAGAGATTGGGATCGTGGATCAGTTTGCCGAGAAAGCGCAGGGACTTGTTACCCTTGATGCTGTCGGGATTGGGCATGTAGCGCTTAAATAAACGACGCGGCATGAAGAGTCTCTGGGCAGGCAAAAAGCGCCCGTATTATGCACGGATTCATGACAGCCGGCCTTTTCATATTGTGACTGGAGGTGAGCGCCGGATGCGTTCACCGTGACCACCAAGCGAGGGAGTGACGATGCGCACAGGGATGTTGGCGCTGGCCTTGGGCCTGTTGACGCTGCGCTTTCTGCCCGGTTTGCCAGCGGGCTGGATGCTGGCCGTGGCGGCCATTCTCGGCCTGTCGCTGCTGTTCTCGCGGCTGTACCCCGTCGGTCTGTTTCTGCTCGGCCTGGCCTGGGCCTGCTGCTCCGCGCAATGGGCGCTGGATGATCGTCTTGACGAAGAGCTGGACGGCCGCACCCTGTGGCTGGAAGGGCGCGTCGTCGGCTTGCCGGAGGTCTCCGCAGGGGTGGTGCGTTTCCAGCTGGAGGAGGCCCATTCGCGTCGCGCCGAGCTGCCTGGGCGGCTGCGTCTGGCCTGGTATGGCGGACCGGAAGTGCGCGGCGGCGAGCGCTGGCGTCTGGCAGTCAATCTCAAGCGTCCGCACGGGCTGGTCAATCCACAGAGCTTCGACTACGAGGCCTGGTTGCTGGCGCGGCGAATCGGCGCCACCGGTACCATCAAGGCCGGTGAACGCTTGGCGCCCGCCAGTGGCCTGGGCAGTTGGCGCGACGGCCTGCGCCAACGGCTGCTGGCGGCACCTGCCTTCGGCCGCGAGGGTGGGCTGGCGGCGCTCGTGCTGGGCGACGGCTCCGGCTTGAGCACGGCCGACTGGCGCCTGCTGCAGCACACCGGCACGGTGCATCTGATGGTCATCTCCGGTCAGCATATCGCCCTGCTGGCGGGCTTTCTCTATGGTCTGGTGGCCCTGCTGGCGAAGTTGGGGGCCTGGCCGCGGCGCTGGCCCTGGTTGCCTGTCGCCTGCGCCCTGGCGCTTGCTGGCGCGCTGGCCTACGGCATGCTGGCCGGCTTCGAGGTGCCGGTACGCCGGGCCTGCGTGATGGTCGCGCTGGTGCTGCTCTGGCGCCTGCGCTTTCGTCATCTCGGCGCCTGGTGGCCGCTGTTGCTGGCCTTGCTGGTCGTCCTGCTGCTGGAACCATTGGCTTCGCTACAGCCCGGCTTCTGGCTGTCGTTCTCGGCGGTGGCGGTGCTGATCCTGGTGTTCGGCGGTCGGCTCGGCGTGTGGAACTGGTGGCGCGGTCTGACGCGTGCGCAATGGACCATGGCTATCGGTCTGCTGCCGATGATGCTGATCCTCGGCTTGCCGGTGAGCAGCAGCGGGCCGCTGGCCAATCTGCTTGCCGTGCCCTGGGTGGGCTTCGTGACGGTGCCCCTGGCCTTGCTCGGTACCCTGCTGTTGCCCGTGCCGGGTGTGGGCGAGGGCCTGCTGTGGTTGGCGGGTGGCTCGCTGCATGTGCTGTTCGAATTGCTCGGGCGCATCGCCGATTGGCTGCCGGCCTGGTTGCCCAGCCGTCTGCCGCTGTGGGCTTGGCTGCTGGCCTTGGCTGGCGCGTTGCTGCTGCTCCTGCCCGCCGGCATCGCATTGCGTTTGCCGGGTGTGGCGCTGCTGCTGCCGGCCCTGTTTCTCCCGTCGACGGCACCGCAGGAGGGGCACGCCGAGGTCTGGCTGCTGGACGTGGGGCAGGGCCTGTCGGTGCTGGTGCGTACCCGCGAGCACGCCCTGCTGTACGATGCCGGCCCGCGTTTCGGCGACTTCGACAGCGGCGAGCGCATCGTTCTACCGTCGCTCCGGGCATTGAATCTGCCGCGCCTCGACATACTTCTACTCAGTCACGCCGATAACGATCATGCCGGTGGCGCGGCCGCCATCCTCGCCGGCATGCCGGTCGCGCGAGTGGTCAGTGGCGAGCCGCAGCGCCTGGCGCATCGCGTGCAGTCGGAGCCTTGCGACTCGGGCCAGAGCTGGCAGTGGAACGGCGTCGACTTCAGAACCTGGCAGTGGGAACGGGCCGTCTCGGGCAATCAGGCCTCCTGTGTCTTGCTGGTCGAGGCCGGGGGCGAGCGCCTGCTGCTGACCGGCGATATCGACGCTCGCGCCGAGCAGGCCCTGCTGCAGACGGATTTCCCCCTGGCGGCGCGCTGGTTGCTGGCGCCGCACCATGGCAGTCGCAGCTCATCCAGCCAGCGCTTCATCGAGGCGGTGGCGCCCGAGCATGTGCTGATCGCCCGTGGTCGCCATAACAATTTCGGTCATCCGCACCCCCAGGTGCTGCAGCGTTATCAGGCCGCCGGTGTCCAGGTGCACGACAGTTCGGCGACCGGCGCCCTGCGTGTGCTGCTGGGCGCCCAGGGACAAGCGCAGGGGTTGCGAAGCCAGGCACGTTTCTGGCGGGAAAAATGAGAACGGCGGCGGTCGGCGAGGGCGGCACCCTATGCTAGAGTGGCGCCACTTTTTCGAGGGGGATTCTCTACCGTGTGGGAACTGGTCAAAGCTGGCGGCTGGATGATGCTGCCGATCATTCTCTGTTCCATCGCTGCTGCCGGCATCGTCGCCGAGCGCCTGTGGACCCTGCGGCCCGCCCGCGTCACCCCGGCCAATCTGCTGGCCCAGGTGTGGCGCTGGATCAAGGACAAGAAACTCAACAACCAGAAGCTCAAGGAGCTGCGCGAGCATTCGCCGCTGGGGCAGATTCTCGCCGCCGGCCTGGCCAACTCCAAGCATGGTCGCGAGATCATGAAGGAGTGCATCGAGGAGGCCGCCGCGCGCGTCATCCATGAGCTGGAACGCTACCTCAATGCCCTCGGCACCATCGCCGGTATCGCCCCGCTGCTCGGCCTGCTCGGCACCGTGCTGGGCATGATCGAGATCTTCAGCTCCTTCATGGGCTCGGGCATGGCCAACGCGCCAATGCTCGCCGGCGGTATCTCCAAGGCTCTGATCACCACCGCGGCCGGTCTGATGGTGGCGATCCCGGCGCTGTTCTTCCATCGCTACCTGCAGCGCCGTGTCGACGAGCTGGTGGTGGGCATGGAGCAGGAAGCGATCAAGCTGGTGGAAATGGTCCAGGGTGATCGCGACGTCGACCTGGGCGAGGGCAAGGCGTGAAATTCCGGCGCAAACCGCGGGAGAACGTCGAGATCAACCTGGCCTCGTTGATCGACGTGGTATTCATCCTGCTGCTGTTCTTCGTGGTCACCACCACCTTCACCCGCGAGACTCAGCTCAAGGTCGACCTGCCCGAGGCGGCCAGCGGCACGCCGCCGGAGCAGACCGAGCTCAAGCAGGTGGAGGTGCTGATCGGTGCCGATGGCGCGTTTTCGGTCAACGGCAAGGCGCTGCTGGAGAGCAACCTGAGCAACCTCATGGCTGCCCTGCAGAAGGAGTCCGACGGCGACAACAGCCTGCCGCTGATCATCAGCGCCGACGGCAAGACGCCGCACCAGGCGGTGATCACCGCCATGGACGCCGCCGGCAAGCTGGGCTTCTCGCACCTGCGCATCACCACGGTGGAAGCACAGGAAAATCCTTAAGTGAGCGCCGCCGATCGCCTGCTCGAGGCCTGGTACCGCGGCCACCCGGCGCTGGCGCTGCTGCACCCGCTGGAGTGGCTGTACCGCCGCGTGGTGCAGGGCAAGCGCGCGCGTTTTCTCGCCGGCGAGGGCGACATCTACAGGGCGCCGGTACCGGTACTGGTGGTGGGCAACATCACCGTCGGCGGCACCGGCAAGACGCCGCTGATCCTCTTTCTGATCCAGCACTGCCGCGCTCGTGGCCTCAAGGTCGGCGTGGTCAGCCGCGGCTATGGCGCCACGCCGCCGAGCCTGCCGTGGCGCGTGCGTGCCGATCAATCGGCCGCACAGGCCGGTGACGAGCCGCTGCTGATCGTCCAGCGGACGGGCGTGCCCCTGATGATCGACCCGGACCGCAGCCGCGCCGTGCGCGCACTGCTGGCCGAAGAACCACTGGACCTGATCCTCTGCGACGATGGCCTGCAGCACTACCGTTTGGCGCGCGATCTGGAGCTGGTGCTGATCGACGCCGCCCGCGGCCTGGGCAATCGCCGCTGCCTGCCGGCCGGGCCGCTGCGCGAGCCGGCCGAGCGTCTGGCTGAGGTGGACGCCGTGCTGTTCAACGGCGCCGACACCGATAGTGCCGAGGGTTACGCCTTTCGCCTGCAACCGTCCGCGTTGGTCAACCTGGCCAGTGGCGAGCGTCTCGGCCTCGAGCACTTCCCGCCCGGCCAGGCCGTGCATGCGGTGGCCGGCATCGGCAACCCGCAGCGTTTCTTCAATACCCTCGAAGCGCTAAACTGGCGGCCGGTTCCGCACCCCTTTGCCGACCATGCCCAGTACGATGCCGCCCAGCTCAGCTTCGAGCCGCCGCTGCCCCTGCTGATGACGGAAAAGGATGCGGTGAAATGCCGGGCCTTCGCCGCCGCCGACTGGTGGTACCTGGCCGTCGATGCCGTGCCCACGCCGGCTTTCGTCGACTGGCTGGACAAGGAGCTGGCCCGCCTCATACCGGGGTCCTGATGACCCCAGCAAGGATTCCACCATGGACCTTAAACTGCTCGACATTCTCGCCTGCCCGATCTGCAAGGGCCCGCTGCAGCTCTCCGAAGACAAGACCGAACTGATCAGCAGGGGTGCCGGTGTGGCCTATCCGATTCGCGATGGCATCCCGGTGATGCTGGAAAGCGAAGCGCGCACTTTGACCACCGACGAGCGTCTGGACAAGTAAATGAGCGCAGCCTTCACCGTCGTCATTCCCGCCCGTTACGCCTCCACCCGCCTGCCCGGCAAACCGCTGCAGGACATCGCCGGCAAGCCCATGGTGCAGCACGTCTGGGAGCAGGCGAAGAAAAGTTCGGCCAGCCGCGTGGTGGTCGCCACCGACGATGCGCGCATCGTCGAGGCCTGCAAGGTCTTCGGCGCCGAGGTGCTGCTGACCCGCGAGGATCATAACTCCGGCACCGACCGTCTCGCCGAAGTGGCCACCCAGCTCGGCCTGGCGGCCGATGCCATCGTGGTCAACGTGCAGGGTGACGAGCCGCTGATTCCCCCATCGATCATCGATCAGGTGGCGGCCAATCTGGCGGCCAACCCGCAGGCCGGTATCGCCACCCTGGCCGAGCCCATCGAAGACGTCACCGCGCTATTCAATCCCAATGTGGTCAAGGTGGTGGCCGACAAGAGCGGTCTGGCCCTGACCTTCAGCCGTGCACCACTGGCCTGGGCGCGCGACGCCTTTGCCAAGAGCCGCGATGTGCTGCCGGCCGGCGTGCCTTATCGCCGCCATATCGGCATCTACGCGTACCGCGCGGGCTTCCTGCATGACTTCGTCGCCTGGGGCCCTTGCTGGCTGGAAGACACCGAGTGCCTGGAGCAGCTGCGTGCGCTGTACAACGGTGTGCGTATCCATGTCGCCGATGCCCTAGAAGCACCGGCCGCCGGTGTCGATACCGCCGAAGACCTGGAGCGGGTGCGCCGCCTGCTGGGGGCCTGATGAAGGTCCTGTTCGTTTGTCTGGGCAACATCTGCCGTTCGCCCACGGCTGAAGGCGTTTTCCGTCACAAGCTGCGTGCGGCAGGGCTGGACGACCGGGTGCAGGTGGATTCCGCCGGCACCGGCGACTGGCATGTCGGCAAGGCGCCGGACAGTCGCACGCGCCAGGCGGCGCTGCGCCGTGGCTATGATCTGTCCGCGCAGCGCGCGCGCCAGGTCGAGGCCGCCGATTTCCAGCGCTTCGACCTGATCCTGGCCATGGATCAGAGCAATTTGCGCAACCTCAAGGCGCTGCGCCCGGCCGATGCCCGCGCCGATCTGGATCTGTACCTGCGCCGTTATGAACTAGCGCTGGATGAGGTGCCCGACCCGTACTACGGCGGCGAGGAAGGCTTCGAGCAGGTGCTGGACCTGATCGAGCAGGCCAGCGACGCCCTGCTCAACGAGATCAAGGGGCGCCTGTGAGCCTGAATCTGCAGAGCGACGTTTCGCTCAAGGCCTTCAACAGCTTTGGCGTCGATGTACACGCAAAGTGTTTCGCTGAAGCCCACAACGATGACGATGTGCGCGAGGCGCTGAGCCTGGCCGAGCAGCAGGGCTTGCCGCTGCTGGTGATCGGCGGTGGCAGCAACCTGCTGCTGACCCGCGATGTCGAGGCGCTGGTGCTGCGCATGGCCAGTCGCGGCATTCGCATTGTCGAAGAGGATGGCGAGCAGGTGCTGGTGGAGGCCGAAGCCGGCGAGCCCTGGCATCCGTTCGTGCAGTGGAGCCTGGCGCAGGGCCTGAACGGCCTGGAAAACCTCAGCCTGATTCCCGGCACCGTCGGCGCGGCGCCGATGCAGAACATCGGCGCCTACGGTGTGGAGATCAAGGATCTGTTCGCCGGCCTGACTGCGCTGGATCGGCATACCGGCGAGCTGCGCGATTTTGCTCTGGAGGAATGCGCCTTCGCCTATCGCGACAGCCTGTTCAAGCGCGAAGCCGGGCGCTGGCTGATCCTGCGCGTGCGCTTTCGCTTGAGTCGCCTGGCTTCGCTGCGCCTGGACTACGGCCCGGTGCGCCAGCGTCTCGCCGAGATGGGCGTGGAGGCGCCGACCGCCAGCGACGTCAGCCAGGCCATCTGCGCCATTCGCAGCGAAAAGCTGCCCAATCCCGCCGAGCTGGGCAATGCCGGCAGTTTCTTCAAGAACCCGGTGGTGTCGTTCGAGCTGGCCGAGCGCATCCGTGCCGAGCATGCCGATCTGGTCAGCTATCCGGCGGGTGATGGTCTGGTCAAGCTGGCCGCCGGCTGGCTGATCGAGCGGGCAGGGTGGAAGGGGGCGCGCGAGGGTGATGCCGGCGTGCACCGCCTGCAGGCGCTGGTGCTGGTCAACTACGGCCAAGCGACGGGGGCGCAGTTGCTGCAGCTGGCGCAGCGCATCCAGAGCGATATCCTGCAGCGTTTTGGCGTAGCGCTGGAAATCGAACCCAACGTACTTTGAGCTGTGAGCCGTGCGTGATCCGGTGACTGTCGTTCCCGGATTGCATCCGGGCTAAATGTGATGGACATGAAAAAGGGGATGCCTAGGCATCCCCTTTTTCGTTAGCGCCGGAAGAATCAAACCTGAGGTTTGACCTCTTCCTTGTCGTCTTGCGGCTCAGCCTCAGGCTGCGCCGGCTCTACCGCTTCGCCCGCCTCTTGCTCGCTGGCGATCGGATCAGCTTGCGCTTCAGTGACCGGCTCGGCTACAGGCGCTGTTTCGACCACGGCGGCTTCGGCTTCTGCCGGGGCGCTTGCTTCCACGGCAGGAGCGGCTTCGACAGCCGGAGCAGCGGCAGCCGCTTCGGCTGCTTCGCGCGCCAGGCGCTCGGCTTCACGCTGACGACGACGCACTTCGCGCGGGTCGTTCGGGGCGCGGCCAGTGGCATTGGCCGGAACCGCTGCGGCAGCAGGTGCTTGCTCGACCGGTGCCGGAGCAGGCTCCTGGGCAACTTCGACAGTCGGCTCAGCTTGAGCGACCGGTTCGGTAACTAGCGCTTCAACGGCAGCAGGGGTTTCGACTGCGGCCGGTTCTGCCTCAACTGCTTTCTCTGTGATCGGAGCGGCTTCGACCACTTCACTCACAGCAGCCTCGGCTTGCGCCTCGACCGGTTGAGCAGCAGGGGCTTCTTCAACCTGAACAGACGGTGCTTCGACGGCCGGGGCTTCGCTGACCGGAGCCTCGCTGGCGACGTTCTCGCTGCTGTCGACGCTTTCTGCAATCACGGCGGCGGCAGTAGCCACGGCAACCGGGGTGACGGCCTGAGCGTCGTTACCGGCAGCTTCGCTGTTCTCGGCGCTCTCGATCAGGTTGCCATCGGCATCACGCTGACGCTCACGGCGGTTGCTGCGACGACGCTGACCACGGGAGCGGCGGCGCGGGCGCTCACCGTCATTGTTGTCCTGCTCGTCATCCTGCAGCTGCTCTTCGTTCGGCAGCGCTTCGTCCTGTAGGGCCTCGGCCTGCTCGGCACGCGGCTGGCGCTCTTCGCGCGGCGGACGCTGACGTTCCTGGCGCTCGGCACGCGGCTGACGCTCGGTACGCTCTTCGCGTTGCTCGTTGCCAGCAGCATCCAGCGGCTCGCGCAGTTCACGTACGCGCTCTTCACGCGGGGCACGCTCTTCGCGCGGTTTGCGCTCGCGACGGTTTTCCTGGCCTTCGCGCGGCTCGCGTGGGGCGCGTTCTTCACGCGGAGCACGCTCTTCGCGCGGTTGGCGCTCTTCACGCGGCTCACGGGCCTGACGCTCTTCACGCGGGGCGCGTTCTTCGCGGGGCTTGCGCTCGTCATCGCGGCGACCGCCACGGTTACGGCTCTGCTGACGACCGTTGCGGCGCTCTTCGCGCGGCGGACGCTCGTTGTTCTTCTTCTCGGTGACCGCAGGCTGGGCTTCTTCTTCCTTGCCGGCGAAGAGGCTGACCAGGGACTTCACCAGGCCCTTGAACAGGCTCGGCTCAGGTGCCTTGGTCGGAGTCAGCGGAGCCGGTTGCGGCTCTGCGGCGACCGGAGCGCTGCTGCGCGGCGCAGCCTTGATCGCGGCTTCCTGGCGAACCAGGGTGCGCGTGGCGGCGGCCGGATGAGCGGCAGCTTCTTCGTTTTCCGCGGTGGCGGCGATTTCGTAGCTGGTCTGGCCGCTCAGGGCTTCCGGGCTGTCGTCACGCAGACGCTGCACTTCGAAATGCGGGGTTTCCAGGTGATCGTTGGGCAGGATCACGATGCGCGCACGGGTACGCAGTTCGATCTTGGTGATCGAGTTGCGCTTCTCGTTGAGCAGGAAGGCGGCGACCGGGATCGGCACCTGGGCGCGGACTTCGGCGGTGCGATCCTTCAGCGCTTCTTCTTCGATCAGGCGCAGGATGGCCAGCGACAGGGATTCGACGTCACGGATGATGCCTTGGCCGTTGCAGCGCGGGCAGACGATGCCGCTGGTCTCGCCCAGGGACGGGCGCAGGCGCTGACGGGACATTTCCAGCAGGCCGAAGCGCGAGATGCGGCCGACCTGCACGCGGGCGCGGTCGGCTTCCAGGGCTTCACGCACCTTCTCTTCGACGGCGCGCTGGTTCTTGGCCGGGGTCATGTCGATGAAGTCGATGACGATCAGGCCGCCGATGTCGCGCAGGCGCAGCTGGCGGGCGATTTCCTCGGCCGCTTCCAGGTTGGTCTGCAGGGCGGTTTCCTCGATGTCGCTGCCCTTGGTGGCGCGCGCCGAGTTGATATCGATGGAAACCAGGGCTTCGGTCGGGTCGATGACGATGGAGCCGCCGGACGGCAGCTTCACTTCACGCTGGAAGGCGGTTTCGATCTGGCTTTCGATCTGGAAACGGTTGAACAGCGGCACGCTGTCTTCGTACAGCTTGATCTTGCTGGCGTACTGCGGCATCACCTGCTGGATGAAGCTCAGGGCTTCTTCCTGGGCTTCGACACTGTCGACCAGCACTTCGCCGATGTCCTGGCGCAGGTAGTCGCGGATGGCGCGGATGATGACGTTGGATTCCTGGTAGATCAGGAACGGGGCAGGGCGGCTGGTGGAGGCTTCCTTGATCGCGCTCCACAGCTGCAGCAGGTAGTCAAGGTCCCACTGCATTTCTTCGCTGGAGCGGCCCAGGCCTGCGGTGCGCACGATCAGGCCCATGTCGGCCGGAGCGTTGAGGCCGTTCAGCGCCTCGCGCAGTTCGTTGCGCTCTTCGCCTTCGATGCGGCGGGAGATGCCACCGGCACGCGGGTTGTTCGGCATCAGCACCAGGTAACGGCCGGCCAGGCTGATAAAGGTGGTCAGGGCTGCGCCCTTGTTGCCGCGCTCTTCCTTCTCGACCTGGACGATGACTTCCTGGCCTTCCTTGAGCACGTCCTTGATATTGATGCGGCCGCCTTCAGGGGCTTTGGAGAAGTATTCGCGGGAGATTTCTTTGAGGGGGAGGAAGCCGTGGCGTTCTGAGCCGAAGTCGACGAAGGCGGCTTCGAGGCTGGGTTCTACGCGGGTGATGCGGCCTTTGTAGATATTGGCCTTCTTCTGTTCGCGGGCGCCGGACTCGATGTCCAGATCGTAGAGTTTTTGGCCATCTACCAGGGCAACACGCAACTCTTCAGGCTGAGTCGCGTTAATTAGCATTCTTTTCATGTGGTACCAATGGGTTCCGGGGCTAGCGGAAGCCACGTTAGGCACACACGACTCTCAGGGTCGGTGTCAGGCGCGTCAGAAACGGTCGTAAGTCGTTCCACTGTCGAGCGACGGCCTGCCATCAGAGGCTGCGGTCGCGACGGACGTCTCCTGCTTGCTGTGGTGACAGAAAGCACTCAGTCAGGAGGAGGAATCAACTGGCGGTAGCGGACGAGATGAGGCGTCTTTGATCAAGCGATATGCTGCGCAGTCCGACAGTTGTACATCTCCACCCTACACGTATCGCTGAAAATCGGGTGCCGCGCGCGGATTCCGCAGCGGTTGTCAGTTACCGCGACCGCCCAGCGGGCGAATCGCGCATCATACTCAAGGCTTTATTTCCGAAGTCTTCGTGGCCTTTTGCGGCTTTCCAAGCCGAAGAATCCGTCGGACGGCCTCACGTCCAAAAAGGTTTGCGCGGGCAGGGGATGGCAAGTTTGGCGATCATCCACAAGCCAGGCCGCTTTTGGCGGCGTTCGCGACTATAGCAGTAATGATTAAGTGCTTCAATTCCATAAAAAATTGTTATGATTGCGCGATGACTACTCCCGCCTCTCCAACCTCCGGCGTCCAGCTGATCGAGGTTGCACCGGATTTCGCCGGCCAACGCATCGACAATTTCCTCAGGACACAGCTCAAGGGCGTGCCCAAGACCCTGATTTACCGCATTCTGCGCAAAGGCGAGGTGCGGGTGAACAAGGGTCGGATCAAGCCCGAGTACAAGCTGCAGGCCGGTGACATCGTGCGCGTGCCGCCGTTGCGCCTGGCCGAGCGCGACGAGCCCGAGCCGGTCGCCCAGGGGCTGCTCGAGCGGCTCGAGGCGGCCATCGTCTACGAAGACAAGGCACTGATCGTGCTGAACAAGCCGGCCGGCATCGCCGTGCACGGCGGCAGCGGCCTGAATTACGGGGTGATCGAGGCCTTCCGTCAGTTGCGTCCCGATGCCAAGGATCTGGAGCTGGTGCACCGCCTGGATCGCGACACGTCCGGCCTTTTGATGATCGCCAAGAAGCGCAGCATGCTGCGTCACCTGCACGAGGCATTGCGCGGCGACGGCGTGGACAAACGCTACATGGCGCTGGTTCGCGGCCACTGGGCGACCGCCAAGAAGCAGGTCAACGCGCCGCTGCAGAAGAGTAACCTGCGCTCCGGCGAGCGCATGGTCGAGGTTGACGGCGAGGGCAAGGAGGCGCTGACGCTGTTTCGCGTGCTGCGCCGCTTCGGCGACTTCGCCACGCTGGTCGAGGCCAAGCCGGTGACCGGTCGCACCCATCAGATTCGTGTGCACGCCAAGCATGCCGGGCACTGCATCGCCGGCGACTCCAAGTACGGCGATGACGACTTTACCCGCGAGATTCGCGAGCTGGGCGGCAAGCGCCTGTTCCTGCACGCCTACGAGTTGCATGTGCCGCTGCCTGAGGGCGGCGTGCTGAAGCTCGAGGCGCCGGTGGACGAGATGTGGGCCAAGACCCTGGAGCGGCTGAGTGCCTGACTATCAACTGCTGATCTTCGACTGGGACGGCACGCTGGTGGACTCCATCGGCCGTATCGTCGAGGCCATGCATCGCGCGGCCGATGTGGCGGGCGTGCCGCGCTGCACGGATGTCGCGGTGCGCGGCATCATTGGGCTGGAGCTGGGAGTGGCGATTCGTACGCTGTACCCGGAACTCGATGAACCGCTGCGAATCGAAACCATCCGGCGCGCCTACAGCGAACAGTATCTGGCTCTGGAAACCGAGCCTTCGCCGCTGTTCGAGGGTGTGCGGGAGTCGCTCGAGGCATTTCGCGAGCAGGGCTATGGTCTGGCGGTTGCGACCGGCAAGGGGCGCAACGGGCTGCAGCGGGTGCTGGCGGACAAGGGCTGGCTGGATTATTTCGATGTCACCCGCTGCGCCGACGAGACGGCGAGCAAGCCGGATCCGCGTATGCTGCACGAGATTCTCGCGCATTGCGGTGTGCACCCTGAGCGGGCATTGATGGTGGGCGATTCTACCTTCGATCTGCTGATGGCGCGCAATGCCGGGATGGATTCGGTTGCCGTGGGGTTCGGTGCGCAGCCGCTGTCGGTGTTGCGTGAATGTTCGCCGCGTCTGGCGATCAACGATTTCAATGAGCTGCGCGCCTGGCTGGATGGGCGGGGCGCGCAGCGTTCTGTAGGGGTGAGTGAACATGTCGGATGAGTGGAAGTCATCGGCGAAGTCCGAGGGTGAGGATGCCAAAAGCTGGAAGCTGCTGGAGAAGGCGCTGCTGTCCAGTGTGCAGGAGCAGCGTCGTTCGCGGCGTTGGGGGATTTTCTTCAAGCTGCTGACGTTTCTTTATCTGTTCGGGGCGTTGGCGCTGTTCTTGCCGGCGCTCGATCTGAAGAAGGGTGCGTCGACCGGTGCGCATACGGCCCTGATCGAGATTCGCGGGATGATCGCCGATCAGGAGCAGGCCAGTGCCGACAAGGTGGTAGGCAGTCTGCGTGCAGCCTTCGAGGACGCCAACACCAAGGGTGTGATCCTGCGTATCAATAGCCCTGGCGGCAGTCCGGTGCAGTCCGGCTATATCTATGACGAGATTCGCCGCTTGCGCGGCGAGCATCCGCAGATCAAGGTCTACGCGGTGATTACCGATCTAGGCGCTTCCGGGGCCTACTACATCGCCAGTGCGGCCGACGAGATCTACGCGGACAAGGCCAGTCTGGTCGGCTCCATCGGTGTTACGGCGGCCAGCTTCGGCTTCGTCGAAACCATGGAGAAGCTCGGTGTCGAGCGTCGCGTCTACACCTCGGGTGAGCACAAGGCGTTTCTCGATCCGTTCCAGCCGCAGAAGGAAGAGGAAACCCGCTTCTGGAAAGGGGTGCTGGATACCACTCACCGCCAGTTCATCGAAAGCGTGAAGCAGGGGCGCGGTGATCGTCTCAAGGCAGATGCGCATCCCGAGCTGTTCTCGGGGTTGGTCTGGTCGGGCGAGCAGGCGCTGCAGCTGGGGCTGGTCGATGCGCTGGGAAGTGCCAGTTACGTTGCTCGCGAGGTGATTGGCGAGAAGGAGATGGTCGACTTCACCGTGCGAGACACGCCGTTCGATCGCTTCGCCAAGCGCCTGGGTACCAGCGTGGCTGATCGCATTGCGTTGTGGATGGGCTTCCAGGGGCCGACGCTGCGCTGACAGTTAAAAGGAAGGCCCGCTGAGCGGGCCTTCTTCTTTTTATGGGTGACTCAAGGGACTGCGATTCCCTCGTTCAGCAGCATGTCCACCAGGCGAATCAGTGGCAGGCCGATCAGGCTGGTGGTGTCTTCGCCTTCGGTGCTGCGAAACAGGCTGATGCCCAGGCCTTCCGATTTGAAGCTGCCAGCGCAGTCGAATGGCTGCTCGCGTTGCAGATAGCGCAGGATCTGCTCGTCGCTAAGTTGGCGGAAGTGCACGGTGAAGGGCACGCAGTCCACCTGGCACCTGCCGCTGCTGGTGTTGAGCAGCGCCAGGCCGGTCAGGAAGGTGACGCTGCTGCCACTGGCGGCGCGCAGCTGCTGCTGGGCTCTTGGCAGGTCGTGGGGTTTGCCCAGTATCTGCCCGTCGTCGAGTAAGGCGACCTGATCCGAGCCAATGATCAAATGGTCAGGATGGCTGCTGGCGAGGGCGCGGGCCTTTTCTTCGGCCAGGCGTTTGACCAGGTCGATGGCGGCTTCGCCTTCGCGGCGGCTTTCATCGATGCTGGGTGACTGCCAGGTAAAGGGTAGTTGCAGGCGGTCGAGCAGCTCGCGGCGATAGGGTGAGCTGGAGGCGAGCAGCAGCGCGGGCATGTTCTCTTCCTTTATATAAGTGGGCGAAGAATTCTACTGATCGCCACCGCTTGAAGACAGGCCGAATTTCCTTTGACACGGGCAGGGTGCATCCCTAGAATGCTGCGCCTATGTTGAATGGGCCGATTCCACCTCACGTTGATCCGCGCAAGCTCGCCGACCGCGAAGCTACCCTCGAAGGGCAGCTCGAGCTGGCCAGCCTGCCGCGTCTCTGCGACCCGCTTGCCGATACGGCGGGCACGGTGCAGGCGAAATTTCATTTCGGGCGTGACGAGCAGAAAACTGTGGTGATCCGCAGTGAGCTCGAGGTTGAGGTCAAAATGGTCTGCCAGCGTTGTCTGGAGCTGGTCGCGCTACCCATCCGCAGCGAATGTGAATACGCCGTGGTTCGGGTTGGAGCGAACACTCAGTCCTTGCCGAAGGGCTACGACGTGCTGGAAGTGGGTGAAGAGCCGCTGGAGCTGCTCGGTCTGGTCGAGGATGAATTGCTTCTCGCCCTGCCGATCGTTCCTGCTCATGCCCCAGGTGATTGCCAGCAGCCGGACGGTCTCGATGAGCCCGAGCCGGGCGAGGACGAGGTATCGCGGTCCAACCCGTTCAGTGTATTGGCGCAGTTAAAGCGTGACCCAAACGTTTAGGAGTTAATGAGTTATGGCTGTTCAGCAGAACAAAAAATCCCGTTCCGCCCGCGACATGCGTCGTTCGCACGATGCTCTCGAGGCCAGCACCCTGTCCGTAGAGAAGAGCACCGGTGAAGTTCACCTGCGCCACCACGTTTCTCCGGAAGGCGTGTACCGCGGTCGCAAAGTGATCGACAAGGGCGCTGACGAGTAATCCTTGTCCGCCTCGATCATCGCGATTGATGCAATGGGTGGGGACTTCGGTCCCCACTGCATTGTTCCGGCCTGCATTTCTGCGCTGGCCGAATTCCCCTCGCTGCACCTGGCCCTCGTCGGCCAAGCCCCTCTTATCGAAGAACAGCTCGCTCGCCAGTCCGGCGTCGATCGCTCGCGCCTGCAGGTTCATCACGCCAGCGAAGTGATCGCCATGGACGAGCGCCCGGCTCAGGCCTTGCGCGGCAAGCCCGATGCCTCGATGCGCGTGGCGCTGGAACTGGTGCGTCAGCGCCAGGCGCATGCCTGCGTCAGTGCCGGCAATACCGGTGCGCTGATGGCGCTGTCGCGTTACGTGGTCAAGACGCTGCCGGGTATCGACCGGCCGGCCATGGTCAGCCCGATTCCGACCGAGCGTGGCCACTGCTACCTGCTGGATCTGGGCGCCAATGTCGACTGCAGTGCCGAGCATCTCTACCAGTTCGCGATCATGGGAGCAGTCGCGGCCGAGACGCTGGGTGTGTCTCGGCCGCGCGTGGCGCTGCTGAATGTCGGCACCGAAGACATCAAGGGCAATCAGCAGGTCAAGCTGGCCGCCAGCCTGCTGCAGCAGGCACGTGGGCTGAACTTCATCGGCTATATAGAAGGCGACGGGGTGTACCGTGGCGAAGCCGATGTCGTGGTGTGCGATGGTTTCGTCGGCAACATCCTGCTCAAGTCCAGCGAAGGCCTGGCGAAGATGATCACTGGCCGGGTCGAGACGCTGTTCAATGAGGGGTTGTTCGCCCAGGCGGTCGGTGCTTTGGCGATGCCGCTGCTGCGCCGCCTCAAGGCCGACCTGGCGCCGGCCAGGCACAATGGCGCGAGCTTTCTCGGGCTGCAGGGCATCGTGGTCAAAAGCCATGGCGCGGCCGGTCAGGAGAGCTTCCAGAGTGCCATTCGCTGTGCGCTGCGCGAGGTGCAGGAAAATTTGCCGCAGCGACTGCATGGTCGCCTCGAGGACTTGTTGCTGTAGACTCGTCGCGTTTTCAGGTGTGACCAGCGGCGGAATGTGACCGCGGCACGCGGCCTGTCATCCAACTGTCAGTTTGCTGCGCCAGGCTCGCCTGGCGTTGGTTTTTCGACTCAAGGGACTTATTCATGTCTGCATCCCTCGCATTCGTCTTTCCCGGTCAGGGTTCGCAAGCCCTGGCCATGCTCGCCGAGCACGGTGCCCAGCAGCAGCTGGTGCTCGATACCTTCGGCGAAGCCTCCGAAGCGCTCGGTTACGATCTCTGGGCGTTGACCCAGCAAGGTCCGGAAGAGCAGCTGAACCAGACCGACAAGACCCAGCCGGCCATCCTCACCGCCTCCATCGCCCTGTGGCGTCTGTGGCTGGCCGAGGGTGGCGCCAAGCCGGCGTTCGTCGCCGGTCACAGCCTGGGTGAGTACTCCGCGCTGGTCGCCGCGGGCAGCATCGGCTTCGCCGACGCCGTGAAGCTGGTGGAGCGCCGCGGTCAACTGATGCAGCAGGCCGTTCCGGCCGGGCAGGGCGGCATGGCCGCCATCCTCGGTCTGGAAGATGCCGACGTGCTGGCTGCCTGCGCCGAAGCCGCGCAGGGTGATGTGGTCAGTGCGGTGAACTTCAATGCCCCTGGTCAGGTGGTGATCGCCGGTAGCGCGGCTGCCGTCGAACGCGCCATCGAGGCGTGCAAGGCGCGCGGCGCCAAGCGCGCCATGGCGCTGCCGGTCAGCGTGCCGTCGCACTGCGCGCTGATGAAGCCTGCTGCCGAGCGTTTCGCCGAGTCGGTCGAGGCATTGAACTGGCAGGCGCCGCAGATCCCGCTGGTGCAGAACGTCAGCGCCGCCGTGGTGTCCGACCTGGCCACCCTGAAGGCCGACCTGCTGGCGCAGCTGTACAGCCCGGTTCGCTGGGTAGAGTCCATGGTGCGTCTGTCCGAGCAGGGCGTAACCGATCTGGTCGAGTGCGGCCCCGGCAAGGTGCTCAGCGGCCTGAACAAGCGCTGCGTCAAAGGCATCAACACCCACAATCTGGATACCCCCGATGCTTTCGCCGCTGCTCGTGCTGCGTTGGCTTGAGAAAGGAGAACGAACATGAGTCTGCAAGGTAAGGTCGCGCTGGTCACTGGCGCCAGCCGTGGTATCGGCCAGGCAATTGCTCTGGAGCTGGGCCGTCAGGGCGCCATCGTCATCGGCACTGCCACTTCGGCATCCGGTGCCGAGCGCATCGCTGCCACGCTGAAAGAACACGGCATCAGCGGTACCGGCATGGAACTGAACGTGACCAGCGCCGAGTCCGTCGAGGCCGTGCTGGGTGCTATCGCCGAGCAGTTCGGTGCGCCGGCCATTCTGGTCAACAACGCCGGTATCACCCGCGACAACCTGATGCTGCGCATGAAAGACGACGAGTGGTTCGACGTCATCGACACCAACCTCAACAGTCTCTATCGCCTGTCCAAGGGCGTGCTGCGCGGCATGACCAAGGCGCGCTTCGGCCGGATCATCAACATCGGTTCCGTGGTTGGTGCCATGGGCAATGCCGGACAGGCCAACTACGCTGCCGCCAAGGCCGGTCTGGAAGGTTTCAGCCGCGCTCTGGCGCGTGAAGTCGGTTCGCGCGGCATTACCGTCAACTCGGTAGCCCCGGGTTTCATCGACACCGACATGACCCGCGAGCTGCCGGAAGCACAGCGCGACGCGCTGCTGACGCAGATTCCGCTGGGCCGTCTGGGCCAGGCCGAAGAGATCGCCAAGGTCGTCGGTTTCCTGGCTTCCGATGGCGCAGGCTACGTCACTGGGGCTACTATTCCGGTGAACGGCGGTATGTACATGAGCTAAAAAGGGCGCCTCCGACTGTCCGGAGGTTCTCGAATGTGACGCGAGCCATCAGAAAACTGTCATAGTGGCTGTCTAAAATCCGTTATAAAGCTGCAACAGGTTTATAGACAGATCGTTGAAGTGTTCCTGGGGGCTCCCCGGCATTCAGCTTGAAATGCTAAAAACCCTTTCTATACACTTGGCCGCTACCAGCTGCCTGGATTTGTCCAATAGGAGTGAAAACAAGGTATGAGCACCATCGAAGAACGCGTCAAGAAAATCGTTGCTGAGCAACTTGGCGTCAAGGAAGAGGAAGTAACCAACAGCGCTTCCTTCGTTGAAGACCTGGGTGCCGACTCTCTTGACACCGTTGAGCTGGTGATGGCTCTCGAGGAGGAATTCGAGACCGAGATCCCGGACGAGCAAGCTGAGAAGATCACCACCGTTCAGGAAGCCATCGACTACGTGACTGCCCACGCGCAATAAGTCACAGTCAGCTTTCTGACCGAGAAAAGCCGCACTCCCTAATCAGGCGTGCGGCTTTTCTTTACGTGCAAGGCGCATGTGGCGCCTGAGTAGAACAAGAGGAGATTGCTGTGTCGCGTAGACGCGTCGTGGTTACCGGTATGGGCATGTTGTCGCCGCTGGGTAACGATGTGCCGAGCAGCTGGCAGGGCATTTTGGCCGGGCGCAGTGGCATCGGTCTGATCGAGCACATGGACCTGTCCGCCTACTCCACCCGTTTTGGCGGGTCGGTCAAGGGTTTCAACGTCGAGGAGTACCTCTCCGCCAAGGAGGCGCGCAAGCTCGACCTGTTCATCCAGTACGGTCTCGCTGCCTGCTTCCAGGCCGTGCGTGATTCCGGACTGGACATCACCGACGCCAATCGCGAGCGTATCGGTGTGGCCATGGGCTCCGGTATCGGCGGCCTGACCAATATCGAGAACAACTGCAAATCGCTGCACGAGCAGGGGCCGCGGCGCATTTCGCCGTTCTTCGTGCCGGGCTCGATCATCAACATGATTTCCGGCTTCCTGTCGATCCACCTGGGGCTGCAGGGGCCGAACTACGCCATCGCCACGGCGTGCACCACCGGCACTCACTGCATCGGCATGGCCGCGCGCAACATCGCCTATGGCGAAGCCGATGTGATGGTCGCCGGCGGCGCCGAGATGGCGGCCTGCGGTCTGGGCATGGGCGGCTTCGGTGCTGCGCGTGCGCTGTCGACGCGCAACGACGAGCCGACCAAGGCCAGCCGTCCGTGGGACAAGGGCCGTGACGGCTTCGTGCTGTCCGATGGCTCCGGCGCCCTGGTACTGGAAGAGCTGGAACACGCCAAGGCGCGTGGCGCCACCATCTATGCCGAGCTGATCGGTTTCGGCATGAGCGGCGACGCCTTCCACATGACCTCGCCGCCCGAGGATGGCGCCGGTGCGGCGCGCTGCATGGCGGCAGCCTTGCGCGATGCCGGCATCAATGCCGATCAGGTGCAGTACATCAACGCCCACGGCACTTCGACTCCGGCGGGCGACATTGCCGAAGCTGCGGCGGTGAAGAGCGTGTTCGGCGATCACGCCTACAAGCTGGCGGTTAGCTCGACCAAGTCCATGACCGGTCACCTGCTGGGTGCTGCGGGTGCGGTGGAAGCGATCTTCAGCGTGCTGGCGATCCGCGACCAGGTCGCGCCGCCGACCATCAACCTGGACGAGCCGGACGAAGGCTGCGACCTGGACTTCGTCGCGCACCAGGCCAAGGCCATGCCGATCGAGATCGCCCTGTCGAACTCCTTCGGCTTCGGCGGCACCAACGGCTCGCTGCTGTTCCGTCGGTACCACGGCTGATGCTGAGCTGGGTCAACGGCGCGCCCGGCGAGCAGTTGTCGGTTCGCGACCGTGGCCTGGCTTACGGCGATGGTCTGTTCGAGACCATCGCCGTGCGTGGCGGGCGCATCCCCTTGCTGGCGCGGCATATGGCGCGCCTGGCCGAAGGTTGCCGGCGGCTGTCCATTCCTCTCGATCTGGTGTTGATGGAAAGCGAGTTGCAGGCGTTTGCCGGGCAACTGGGCGAGGGTGTGGCCAAGCTGATCGTCACCCGCGGTGCGGGCCAGCGCGGCTATGCGCCGCCACAGCCCTGTCAGCCGCAGCGTATTCTGCAGGCCGCGGCGTTGCCACAGTATCCTCCAGCCCACGCCGAGCAGGGCGTGCGCCTGTTTCCCTGTACGACCCGCCTGGCAGAGCAGCCCTTGCTTGCCGGACTCAAGCATCTCAACCGCCTGGAGCAGGTATTGGCCCGTGCCGAGTGGCAGGGGGCCGAGTACGCCGAGGGCCTGATGCTCGACGCCAGCGGGCGGGTGATCGAAGGGGTCTACAGCAATCTGTTTCTGGTGCGTGGCGGCGGGCTGGTGACCGCGGACCTGTCGCGCTGCGGCGTCGCCGGCGTGATGCGCGCCGAGATCCTGCAGCAGGCTCAGCTGCTCGGTTTGTCCATCGAGTTGCGTGATGTTTCCTACGACGAACTGCTGAGCGCGGACGAAGTCTTTCTCTGCAACAGCCTTTACGGCATCTGGCCGGTAACGGCACTGCAGGAGCGACACTGGCCGGTCGGGCCGCTCACCCGTAAACTGCAGGCCATCGTCTGCGACCTACTGAGTAAATAACTGGTGCTACGCAAGATCTTGGTGCTGCTTGAGTGCGGCGTGCTACTGGCTGCGCTGCTGGTGGTCGGTGCCGCCTGGCTGCAGCAGAGAGCCCTGGAGCAGCCTCTGCAGCTCGAGGAGGAAATGCTGCTGGAGGTGCCGTCCGGCGCCACGCCGAGTGGCCTGCTCAATCGTCTGGAAGCGGAGGGCGTGATCGACAACGCCTTCTGGTTGCGTCTGTACTGGCGCTTCAACCTGCGCGCTCCCGCTTTGCACAGCGGCGAGTATCGTCTGCTGCCCGAACATACCGCTCAGCAGATGCTGGGGCTCTGGCAGCGTGGCGAAGTGGTGCAGTACAGCCTGACGCTGGTCGAGGGCTGGAACTTCCGTCAGGTGCGCGCGGCCCTGGCCCGTCAGGAGCGCCTGGAACAGCGCCTGGCCAATCTGAGCGACGCGCAGTTGATGGAGCGTCTCGGCCTGGCCGGGCAGAATCCCGAGGGACGCTTCTTCCCCGATACCTACCGCTATGTGCGCGGCATGAGCGACGAGGACCTGCTCAAGCAGGCCAATGCCCGCCTCGAGGCCGTGCTTGCCGAAGAGTGGCAGAAGCGTGCCGAGGGCTTGCCTTATCGCACGCCTTACGACGCGCTGATCATGGCTTCGATGATCGAGAAGGAAACCGGTGTGCCCGAGGAGCGCGGCGAAATCGCCGGGGTGTTCGTGCGCCGCTTGCGCATCGGCATGCGCCTGCAGACCGACCCCACCGTGATCTACGGCATGGGCGAGCGCTACAACGGTCGCATCACCCGTGCCGACCTGCGTACACCGACGCCTTACAACACCTACACCATCGACGGCATGCCGCCGACGCCGATCGCCATGGTCGGGCGTGAGGCGATTCACGCCGCGCTCAACCCGCTCGATGGCACCACCCTGTATTTCGTCGCGCGAGGCGACGGCAGCCATGTGTTCTCCAACACCCTGGCCGAGCACAACCGCGCCGTGCGCGAATACCAGCTCAAGCGTCGCGCCGACTACCGCTCCAGCCCCGCGCCCCGTGCGGCGGCCGAAACTGAATAAGGGCAATCCGTGACCGGTCTGTTTATTACCCTGGAAGGCCCGGAAGGCGCTGGCAAAAGCACCAACCGCGAGTATCTGGCCGAGCGCCTGCGCGAGCGGGGCGTCGACGTAGTGCTGACCCGTGAACCCGGCGGCACACCGCTGGCCGAGCGTATCCGCGAGCTGCTGCTCGACCCCAGCGACGAGCCGATGGCGGCCGATACCGAGCTGCTGCTGGTGTTCGCCGCGCGTGCCCAGCACCTGCAGCAGGTCATTCGCCCGGCTTTGGCCAAGGGCTGTGTGGTGCTATGCGACCGTTTTACCGATGCCACCTATGCCTATCAGGGCGGCGGGCGAGGACTGTCCATCGAGCGCATTGCGCAGCTGGAGCAGTTCGTCCAGGGCGAGCTGCGTCCCGACCTGACGCTGATTTTCGATCTGCCGGTGGAAGTCGGTCTGGCTCGCGCCGCGGCGCGCGGGCGCCTGGACCGTTTCGAGCAGGAAGGCCGTGGCTTCTTCGAAGCGGTACGCCAGGCTTACCTGCAGCGCGCCGCGCAGGCGCCACAACGTTATCGCGTGCTGGATGCCGGACAGACCCTGGCTCAGGTGCAGGCCGATATCGACGCCTTGCTGCCGAGCCTGCTGGAGGCCTGCCGTGGCTGAGATCTACCCCTGGCAGCAACCGCTCTGGCAGCAGCTGGCCGGGCGCAGTCAGCATGCCCATGCCTACCTGCTGCACGGTCCCACCGGCATCGGCAAGCGCGCGCTGGCCGAGCGCCTGATGGCATATCTTCTCTGCCAGAGCCCGAGCGGCCTGGACGCCTGCGGCAACTGCAAGTCCTGCCATCTGCTGGCTGCCGGTACTCACCCGGACAACTTCGTGCTCGAGCCCGAGGAGACGGACAAGCCGATCAAGGTCGATCAGGTGCGTGAGCTGGTCGATTTCGTGGTGCAGACCGCTCAGCTTGGCGGGCGCAAGGTGGTGTTGCTGGAGCCGGCCGAGGCGATGAACCTCAATGCCGCCAACGCGCTGCTCAAGAGCCTGGAAGAGCCGTCCGGCAATACCGTGCTGCTGCTTATCAGCCATCAGCCCAGCCGCCTGTTGCCGACCATCAAGAGTCGCTGCGTGCAGCAGGCCTGTCCGCTGCCGAGCGAGGCGACTAGCCTGGCCTGGCTGGCCCAGGCGCTGCCCGAGCTGGGCGACGATGAACGAAGCGATCTGCTGACCCTGGCGGCGGGCTCGCCACTGGCCGCCGTGCGCTTGCAGGCGCAGGGCGTGCGCGAGCAGCGCGCGCAGGCGGTAGAGGGGGTGAAGAAGTTGCTCAAGCAGCAGGTTTCGCCAAGCCAGTTGGCGGAAAGCTGGAACGCGCTGCCGCTGAATCTGCTCTTCGACTGGTTCTGCGACTGGGCGCAGCTGATGCTGCGTTACCAGCTGACCAGGGACGAGGAGGGCCTGGGCCAGGCGGATATGCGCAAGGTGGTGCAATACCTGGCGGACAAGACGCCGCAGGCCAGGGTGCTGGCCATTCAGGAATGGCTGCTTGGCCAAAGGCAGAAGGTGATCGGCAAGGCCAACCTCAATCGTGTGCTGCTACTGGAAGCCTTGCTGGTGCAGTGGGCCGCTCTGCCCGAGCAGGGGCGCGGCTGACAAAGGTCGCATCGGGATTCGGCAAGGCGTCACATTCTGCTGGCTGCCTGCCACCCGCTGGTTTGCGTGAGAGTATGAACAGGCCCTAGAATCAAGCATTAAGCAATAAACGCCAGGAATGCGCTGATGAGCCTGCCACCCAATCTGGGTCCCCGTAACGGAATTCTGTCCCTGACCATCAAGGACAAGTCCGTGCTGTACGCGGCCTACATGCCCTTCATCAAGAATGGCGGTCTCTTCATTCCCACCAACAAGAGCTACAAGCTCGGTGACGAAGTGTTCATGCTGCTCAACCTGATGGACGAGCCGGAGAAGATTCCGGTAGCCGGCAAGGTGGTGTGGATCACCCCGAAAGGGGCCCAGGGCAACCGCGCCGCCGGTGTCGGTGTGCAGTTCAACGACGGTGACAACACCGCCCGCAACAAGATCGAAACCTACCTCGCCGGCGCACTGAAGTCCGACCGCCCGACGCACACCATGTAATCCGCTGGCCGCGAGCGAACTCTGCTCGCGGCCAATGTATCTCCGTCGTCCAGGCACCTGCCGCTTTCGATTACAATTCGGGCTTTCCCTTTGCCCGAGTTCTCCCGCTGTGCTGATCGACTCCCATTGCCACCTTGATCGTCTCGACCTGGCTGCCCATGGCGGTTCGCTGGATGCTGCCCTGGATGCGGCGCGCGCCGCCGGCGTCGGCCATTTTCTGTGCATCGGCGTCAGCGCCGACAACGCGGCCACGGTCAAGGGCCTGGCCGAGCGTTATGCCGATGTCGACTGCTCGGTGGGTGTGCATCCGCTGGACCTCGAGCCGGGCGCCGAACCGGCGCTGGACTGGCTGCTGGGCGAGCTGGCGCACCCGAAGGTGGTCGCCATCGGCGAAACCGGCCTGGATTACCACTACGAGCCGGAATCCGCCGCGCTGCAGCAGGCGTCCTTCCGTCTGCATCTGGAAGCGGCGCGCATCACCGGCAAGCCGGTCATCGTGCATACCCGCGAGGCTCGCGCCGATACCCTGGCGCTGCTGCGCGAGGCGGCGCTGCCGCAGGCCGGGGTGCTGCACTGCTTCACCGAAGACTGGGAGATGGCCAAGGCCGCGCTGGATATCGGGTTCTACATCTCGCTGTCCGGCATCGTTACCTTCCGCAATGCCGAAGCGCTGCGCGAGGTGGCGCGCCAGGTGCCGGCCGACCGCCTGCTGGTGGAGACCGACTCGCCTTACCTGGCGCCCGTGCCGCACCGTGGCAAGCCCAATCTGCCGCAATACGTGCGTGAAGTGGCCGAGTACCTGGCCGTACTACGTGGCGTCAGCTACGAGACCCTGGCCGAGCAGACCTCGAGCAACTTCAAGCGCCTGTTCCCGTTGGCTGGTGTGGCCGACGCATAACAGCCCGTAGGGTGCGCCGCGCGCACCAGGCGATGTGGGGCGTTGCAGCCATGGTGGGTTACGCCGCACCCAGATCCAGCGAAGCAATCTACGACTCGTGACGGGCGGCTAACCCAGCCTACGGAAACGCCGATCCGCTGAGCAAAAAAAACCCGGATTCTGGGGGATGAATCCGGGTTAAGACCATTAGGAGTAAATCAAGGTACGCGGTCCACGGTACCTTGGCTGGCGGGGCACTTGGGGGGAGATGCCGCACACCAGTAAGTTCCAGTATTGGTCATGTTGGGCGAGCGTCCAGGCAAAATCGTGTGTTTTTTAAACAGATTTGGAATACCGCGGACGCTGTTGAGTCCTCACCCTTTTGCCAGCTGGGTTAGCAGACCCAGCGTTTCCTCGATCACTTGCTCTTGGGTGTAGAAGTGTGGCGAAAGCCTTACTCCCGGCCCTCGCTGCACGCAGATCACCTGCTCCTCGCGCAGGCGCTGATACAGCGCGGCATTGTCCCAGCCGGTCAGGCTGAAGTTGAGGATGCCGGCGCGGCGTTGCGTAGCCAGCGGACTGTGCAGCGTAGCGCCCGGTAGCCTGGCAATGCCGTCGGTCAATTGCTGCACACGCTCTTCCAGCAGCGCGCCGACGCGCTCCATGCCCACTTCCTCGAGCAGCGACAGGCTCGCCTCCAGGGCGAAGGCGCCGAGCATGTTCGGGCTGCCGCATTCGAAGCGCCGCGCACTGCGCGCCGGTTGCCAGTCCTGGCGGGTGTAGTCGCCGGCATGCTCCAGCATGTGCCAGCCGTATTCGTGCAGCTTCAACTGTTCGCGTACCGCGGTGCGGCAATAGAACACGCCCAGACCTTCCGGGCCGAGCATCCATTTGTGGCCGTCGGCCATGGCGAAGTCGCAGTCATAGGCCTGGACGTCGAAGGGCAGGGCGCCGAGCTGCTGGATGGCATCCACACAGAACAGCACGCCGTGCTGACGGCAGCCGCGGCCGAGGCGCGGCAGATCCAGGCGCAGGCCGCTGGCGAACTGCACCGCACTGATCGACAGCAGGCGCGTACGCGGCGTGAAGGCGGCGAGCAGGGCTGCCTCCGGATCATCGCCCTTGAGGCTAACTTCGACCACCTCCACGCCTTGGGCGGCGAGCGCCAGCCAGACGATGCGGTTGGAGGGGAATTCCTCGTCGCTGATGATCACCTGGTCGCCGGGGCGCCAGTCCAGGCCGAAGGCCACGAACGAGAGTGCCTCGGAGGTGTTCTTGACCAGTGCGATGTCGCCGGTGCTTGGTGCGTTCAGCAGGCGCATCAGGCGTTCGCGTAGGCTACGCTCCAGTTTCAACCAGTCGGGATAATCACGTGCGCCGCTGGTCACGTTCGCTTCCGAGAACCGCTGCACCGCTTCAGCGCTGCGTTTCGGCCAGGGGGCGACCGCCGCATGGTTCAGATAACGCAGTCCACTTTCTTGGGGAAACTCATCATGAAACACGTACATGGTCGGATGATCCGTGCAATTTGGCTACATTTGGGCATAATAGGCGGCTTCGATTTTTGACCCCGCAGTCCCTTTATGCAGAAAGAACCCCGTAAGGTCCGCGAATTCCGTCGCCGCGAGCAAGAAATTCTCGACACCGCGCTGAAACTCTTCCTCGAACAGGGTGAAGACAGCGTTACCGTCGAGATGATCGCTGATGCGGTCGGTATCGGCAAAGGCACCATCTACAAGCACTTCAAGTCCAAGGCGGAGATCTACCTGCGCCTGATGCTCGACTACGAGCGCGATCTCAACGAGCTGCTGCATTCGGCCGACGTGGATCGTGACAAGGAAGCGCTTTCGCGCGCCTACTTCGAATTCCGCATGCGCGACCCGCAGCGCTATCGCCTGTTCGACCGCCTGGAAGAGAAGGTGGTCAAGGGCAATCAGGTGCCGGAGATGGTCGAGCAGCTGCACAAGATCCGCGCCTCCAACTTCGAGCGCCTGACCCAGCTGATCAAGGGCCGCATCGCCGAAGGCAAGCTGGAAGACGTGCCGCCGTACTTCCACTACTGCGCCGCCTGGGCGCTGGTACACGGCGCCGTGGCGCTGTACCACTCGCCGTTCTGGAGCAACGTGCTCGAGGATCAGGAAGGCTTCTTCCAGTTCCTCATGGACATCGGCGTGCGCATGGGCAACAAGCGCAAGCGCGACTGAGGCCCGGCGGGGCTCGCTACCGGGGCGACACCGACCCCCGGCAAATGCGACCCCGCTCATTCAGCCGGTCGATGGTCCATGTGCCACGGCCGGTTACGGCGATATACTCCCGTTGTCCCTATCGGAGTCCGCCATGATCGTCGACCGCCAGGGCAGGCGTTTTCGCAACCTGCGTATCAGCCTGACCGCCGCCTGCAACTACGCCTGCACCTACTGTGTGCCTGACGGCAAGCGCCTGGTGGCGGCACAGGACGAGCTTTCCGCCGAGGCCATGGCCCGCGGCGTCGCCTACCTGATCGAAGCGGCCGGTATCGAGCGCCTGCGCATCACCGGCGGCGAGCCGCTGGTCAGCACGCGCCTGGATCCCTTCCTGCGGCAAGTCAGCCAGCTCGGTCTCGATGACATCAGCCTGACCACCAACGGCCAACTGCTCGAGCGCAAGCTGCCGCTGCTGGTCGAGTGCGGCATTCGCCGGCTCAACGTTTCGCTCGATACCCTCGACGCCAGTGCCTTCCGCAGCATCGCTCGCGGTGGTGACCTGGCTACCGTCCTGGCCGGCATGGCAGCAGCGCGCGAAGCGGGGATGAAGATCAAGGTCAACATGGTGCCGCTGCGCGGGCAGAACCTCGACCAGGTTCTGCCGCTGCTCGACTACTGCCTGGAGCGCGGTTTCGAACTGCGCTTCATCGAGCTGATGCGCATGGGCCATCTGGCGCGCGATGGCAACGCGTTCAACCAGCAGTTCGTTGGCCTGGCGCAGTTGCTGGAGCTGATCGGCAGTCGCTACCAGTACGTCCAGGCTGATGCGCCGGTGGATGCCACGGCGATGCGCTATGCCATTCCCGGCCTCGGCCACTTCGGCGTGATCGCCAACGAAAGCGTGCCGTTCTGCCGCACCTGCTCGCGCCTGCGCCTGTCGTCCACCGGCTGGCTGCATGGCTGCCTGTCGTCGAGCAATCGTCACTATGTCGGCGATCTGCTGGACAAGCCGCGTCACCAGGCCCTGCCAGCGCTGCAGCGGCTGCTGGTCAAGGCCCTTGGCGACAAGCAGGATCTGGCCTTCTCCGGCGGCGTGACGGTGATGAAGATCATCGGCGGCTGATCCGCAGGGGGCGCCATGCGCACCCATTTCCCGACGCTTGCGGTCCTCGGTGCGCGCGGCGCACCTAACATGCGCCTGCCCTACACCGATCCCCGAGGGTGCGCCATGGGCACCGCAGGCGGTGAGATGGCTCGCGCGATGCACGCTCGCCGCGATAGTCCGCGTGGCTCGGCAGTCACGTCCGCTCCGGATACACTGCCGGGGCGTCAACCAACCGAGTGTCCTTCCGCATGTCCGCCACCTTTCCCATCGCCTATATCGAGCCGGTGTTCCGTCCGCCGAGCGAGGCCCAGTCGCTGATTCTGCCGGTCACCAACGGCTGCTCCTGGAACCAGTGCACCTTTTGCGAGATGTACACCGCCCCGCAGAAGAAATTCCGTGCCCGTGACGAGGCGCAGGTGCTGGAAGAGATTCGTCGCGCCGGCGAGCAACTGATCGTCAACCGCGTATTTCTCGCCGACGGCGATGCCCTGGTGCTGCCGACTCGGCGTCTGCTGGCCATCCTGCAGGCGATCCGCGAGCACATGCCCGAGGTCCGTAGGGTTTCCAGTTACTGCCTGCCGCGCAACCTGCGCAAGAAGTCGGTGGACGAGCTCAAGGAGCTGGCCGATGCCGGGTTGAAGATGGCCTATGTCGGCTGCGAGTCGGGCGATGATGAGGTGCTGGCGCGGGTCAACAAGGGGGAAACCTTCGAGTCCAGCCTCAGCGCTCTGGACAAGCTCGGCCAGGCCGGCATCACCCGCTCGGTGATGATTCTCAACGGGCTCGGTGGCCAGGTGCTCAGCGATCAGCATGCCGACAATTCGGCGCGCCTGATGAACGAAGCCCAGCCCGAATACCTTTCCACTTTGGTGGTCAGTTTCCCCATGGGGGAGGCGCGCTTTCGCCAGCAGTTCGCCGATTACCAGCCGCTGACGCAGCTGCAGCTGTTCGCTGAGGTCGAGCGCCTGCTGCAAGGCCTCGAGCTGCAGCAGACGGTGTTTCGCAGCGATCACGCGTCCAACTACCTGGTGCTCAAGGGCAACCTGGGGCGTGACAAGGCGCGTCTGCTGGCCCAGGTGCGCGCGGCCATCGAGCAACCGCAGCAGGCGAACCTGCGGCAGGAGTGGCAGCGCGGGCTTTGACCAGGCTGGCGCAGAATCTGCATCTGTGCCTTATCCGCCGGTTTTCCGTCACCGGCACGAGGAGGATGGATTCATGCGTAACCTGCTTCTACTGGTGGCGCTGCTGGGGCTGGCTGGCTGCATGAAGGTCAGCGATCTGGCCAGCGGCGCCGAGTACCACCTGCGCGACGCCGGTTTTCTCGACCACGGGCGCACCGAGCGCATGGCCTCGCGGCGCCTGCAGCAGGACTCCTTCATCTACATCGCCCAAGGCCATTTCGTGCCGCCGGGCCACGGTTACCCGCGGCCCAACGTGGTGGCGGAGGAGGCCTTCAAGGGCTTCGTCGAATACTTTCCCCTGGTGCGCCGCGCCCGCGAGCCGGCCGGGCTGGATGAAGCGATGGCCGAGGCTCGCGCTGCCGGGGCGCACTATTTGCTCTACGGCCGCTTCGCCTACAGCGACGATCGCATCGGCACGGTGGAGGAGTGGGAGGATCAGGAAGCGCTGGATCGTCTCGGCACCGACCGTGCGGTGATTCAGCTGATGCTGATCGAGACCAACACCCGCTATCTGGTGGACACCGCGCGCATCCGCAGCCGTGGCGGCTTTCTCACCTTCTACGACGCCCAACCCCAGGACCTGATCGGCCCGCCGCTGCGTGACTACGCGCGCAGCCTGCTGGGCGTGGGGCGCTGAGCGACTGCCCGGAAGGATCGAAGCCCGCGCCTGTCCACGCCGCGCTCGGCTCGGCCAGGAGGTGCTTTGGCGGCGATTGGGATCTGCCGCCTCCTGTCGCGGCCAAAGCCCTGGTCAGGGTGTATCCTCTTCGGTTCGCAGCAATGGACGAGGAGAGAGCATGAGCGATCCAGGCAAGGCCGGCGACCTGCTGGCGCAGATCCCCAAGGGCGAAGGCAAGGGCCTGCCCCCCGTGCACCTGTGGAACCCCGATTTCTGTGGCGATATCGACATGCGCATCGCCCGCGACGGCACCTGGTATTACCTGGGCACACCCATCGGTCGCAAACCCATGGTGCGGCTGTTTTCCACCATCATCCGCCGTGACGGCGACGACTACTTCCTGATCACGCCGGTGGAGAAGGTGGGCATCAGGGTGGACGACGCACCCTTCGTCGCCGTGACTCTGCAGGTCGAGGGCGAGGGGGAAGCGCAGGTGCTGCGCTTTACCACCAACGTCGAGGACGAGGTGGTGGCCGGCGCCGAGCATCCGATTCGGGTGGAAATCGACCCTGCGACACTCGAACCCTCGCCCTACATTCTGGTGCGGCGTAACCTCGAAGCGCTGATACACCGCAACGTGTTCTACCAGCTGGTGGAGCTGGCGGTGGAGCGCGAAGTGGACGGCAAGCCCTGGCTTGGGGTGTGGAGTGCCGGGCAGTTCTATCCCATCGGGCCTTCCCCGGTCTGAGCGGGCGCTTCAGGAGCAACGCCGCTGCGCGCAGCGCACCCTATGGATCTGACAGGAGACGCAAATGGATGAGCATCGCATCGAAACCGAACGCCTGACGCTGCGCCCACCGCAGCCGCAGGATGCCGACGAGGTGCAGCGTCTGGCCGGCGATTTCCGTATTGCCGATGTCACCCGCAGCATTCCCCATCCCTATCCGCCCGAGCTCGCGCAGCAGTGGATCGAGCGCTGCACGCAGGACTGGCATGACGGCAAGGCGGCCAGCTTCGTGATCATCGAGACGGGCAGCGGCCAGCTGGTCGGCAGCATCACACTCAAGGACATCGGCCGCGGCGAGGCCGAGGTGGGTTACTGGATCGGCGTGCCGTACTGGAGCCGTGGCTATGCCAGCGAGGCCTGCAATGCACTGGTGGAGTTCGCCTTCCGCCACCTGCGTCTGCGCCGGTTGCACGCCAGCCACCTGGCGCGCAACCCGCAGTCCGGGCGCGTGTTGTTCAAGGCCGGCTTCCGCCATCTGGGTCTGGGGCATAGCGAATGCGGCTGCCAGGGCAAGCTGGAGCCGGTCGAACTCTACGAGCGGGTTTCTGGCGATTGATCCGCGCACTGTTCATCAGCAGTCGCAACCGCTTGCGCAGCCCGACCGCCGAGCAGCTGTTCGGCTCCTGGCCAGGTGTCGAAACCGATTCCGCCGGCTTGGCGCCGGACGCCGAGGTGCGTCTGTCGGCCGAGCAGGTCCAGTGGGCCACGCTGATTCTGGTGATGGAGAAGCGCCACCGCAGCCGATTGATGCGCCAGTACCGCCAGGCGCTGGCGGGCAAGCGCGTGATCTGCCTGGATATCCCCGATGACTACGCCTACATGCAGCCAGAGCTGATCGAACTGTTGCAGCGCAAGGTGGCCGGGCTGCTGCGCTGATCGCCTCGCCTCAACGCACCCGATCCAGGCTCTGCACCGCCAGGTCCAGTGCCTTCTGCATATCCAGCCGGGCCGAACGGCCCACGTCCTTGTCGCTCAGTTCGTAGTTGCGTTCCGACGGCAGGATCGGAGCGGTCAGGTCTTCGGCATCCATGGGTTCGAAGTCGTAGTCGCCGCCGATGGTCATGGCGCTGCGGCGCAGCAACATGCGCACCTGTTCCGGTTGCAGCTGCGGGTTGATCGACAGCATGGCGGCGACGATGCCGGTGACCAGCGGCGTGGCGTAGGAGGTGCCGCAGTGCACGTCGCCGCTGGCATCGACTTGCCGGGTGGAGGCACGGGCGCAGGCGGCGGCGGTGATGTCCACGCGCATGTCGACATTCGACGAGTCGCGTTTGACCGCGTAGGCGGGGTCGTCGATGGCCAGGTTCTCGCGCTCGCTGCGCTGGTGCCCACCGACCACCAGCAACTGCTCGGTGATGAAGGAGGAGGGCAGGCGGTACTCGTCGCGGCCGGAATAGGACGAGCCGTTGCCGGCGGAGTTGATCACCAGCACGTCCGGGTGTTCGTTGCGCAGCCAGAGGAAGAATTCTTCCAGCAGCTCCTCGTAACCGCTCATGGCGATGTTCGAGCGCACCAGCGAATCGATCTCGTCGCCCTCGATATTGCGGGTGCCGACGCGATGAATGCCCCAGCTCCAGTTGAGCACGCGCACGCCGTCTTCCACCAGGTTGACCGAGGCGGCGATGTTGGCAGTGATGCCGGCATCCGAATTGCGCTCGACTATCACCTCGAAGCCGTTGCTGGCCTTGTCCAGCCCGCGCAGGAAACCGGTGTTGCCGCCCTTGTCCCAGTGCGCGGCGAGGATGCCCGCCACCGTGCTGCCGTGGTTGTCCGGCTCGTCGGCGTCGCGGGCATAGAGGCAGGTGCGCGGTTTGCCGTCAGGGCAGGCGCCCAGGTAGTCGGCGAAGTCGGGGGCGTCGAAGTCGACGTTGCGCTCGATCACGCCAATGCGCACCGGCTGGGTCTCGATGGGCGAGTCGCTGGCGGGAATGCGTCGCTGGTAGTAGTTCACCGCGTCCATGAAACGGTTGGCCGCCCATTCCTCGGAGTTCTTCTGCGGCTTGCGCGCAGGCTGGCGCGCCGCTTCGGCTTCCTCGCCGCGTTCGGGCGCGCTTTCTTCCACCACCACGGCATCGACGCTGGTTTCACTGCCGATGCGCAGCACCAGGGCGTCGCGCTCCGTCAGGTTCTTCACTGGCAGACGCAGCTGGTAGACGTTCAGTGGGGCAATGGCGCCAACCACCTCGGCATCGTATTTCTGCGCCAGGCGCCTGGCCTCCTCGAGACCGTCGTGGCTCTCCTCGATCAACAGGCTGATCAGGTCGAGATAGGTGGTCAGCCCATCCATGTTCTTCGCCACTTCATCCGGGCCGGCGGCCAGTACGTGGCTGCCGTTGAGCGACAGCCACACCGGGTTGCTGACACGCGAGCCGTCTTCCAGCCACAGGGGCGCGCTGCGATTTTCATCGCGGCTCAGTTGCAGGCGCAGGCCGCCCTCGCTGCGCTGCACCGCCTTTGCCGGCAGCGTCTTGTCGCCGAGTCGCAGCCGGGGCACCTTCTCGCCGAGGCCGCGGACCTGCAGGCACCATTCCTGCCGGTCGGTGGCGAGCAGGTCGCCGCAACGTTGCAGGCTCTTGATGCGCAGGGCTTGCTCGGCGTGAGCCAGCGGGCTGAGCAGGGCCAGGGTGAGAACGCACAGAAAGGCGCGGTTCGGCAGCATGGGATGGGGCCTCCGTGGCAGTCGTTCTGCTTTTCCGACTGCCGTTGCCGTGCATCGTTCAGGTGGGTTCGAGGACGTCGTAGGGTGCGCCGTGCGCACCGCGTGTTTACGAGGCCGCAGCTGGTGCGCGCGGCGCACCCTACGGCTTGGCGCGTCCGTGTGTGCAGCTTTCCGCTGATCGGGCCGGCGAAAGCATGGAGGCTGGAAGAGGCAGCGTGAAGGCTGATTCTGCTGGCAGGACCCAGCCTGGCGAGGAACGATTAGACGTCGTCACATTAATGGCGTATCAATATCACGCAGCGCTCCTATCCTCGCCCAGCCAGATGCCTATGCAGCCCCTGTGTTCGACCAATGCGCCCGTCAGCGCCAACGATGAGCGGCTCGACGGGCTC
>NZ_JAODYT010000120.1:0-7583 GCF_029834875.1 Pseudomonas sp. GD04158
CGCCGCGCGCCAGTTGCGCCTGCCGCTGCATGGCGTGGCGATGGACGAGCGCGGCATCCTGCCCGACGAGCTCGACCGCCAGGCACGTGCCACCGGTGCTCGCGTGGTGGTGCTTACCCCCTGCCTGCAGAACCCCACTGGCGCCAGTCTGGACGCCGAGCGGCGCGCCGCCATCGCCGAGGTGGCGCGCCGACGCGAGCTGTGGATCGTCGAGGATGACGTCTACGGCGTGCTCGGCAGCGCGGCGCCACTGGCGGTGCAGGTGGCCGAACGCTGTCTGCTGATCAGCAGCCTGTCCAAGAGCGTGGCCCCGGGTTTGCGCCTGGGTTTTATCGCCGGCGCACCCGAGCTGCTCGAGCGTATCGACCCCGAAGCCCAGGCCACCCGCTGGGCGGTGACGCCGCTGAGCCTGGCGCTGGCCTGCGAATGGGTCGAAAGCGGCATCGCCGAACGGCGCCTGGCCTGGCAGATCGAGGAATTGCAGCAGCGCTGGCGCCTGGCCGCGCGGGTGCTCGGGCCGCGCATGCCGCAGGGCAGGGCGGTGGCGCCGCATCTGTGGCTCGATGGCGCGCCGCCGGCCGGTTTGGCCGAGGCCTGTCGGCAGCATGGCGTGGAGGTGGTGCCGGCCGAGGTATTCGCGGTGGAGGCCAATCCGGGGCATGCGGTGCGCATCAGCCTCGCCGCGGCGGCCAGCCGGGTTGAGCTCAAGCGTGCATTGGAAGGGATAGTCGCAGCCTGGCCCGTTTAGCCAAGAGACATATGCAGAATCGGAAAGGGCCGCCCGCCGCCATCCAGACGCGAGCGATCGGTCACCACGAAACCCAGGTGCTGGTAGAAACCAACGGCCTGCGGGTTCTGCTCGTTGACGTCGACCCGCGTAGCGCCCAGCTCGTCGATGGCGTGGCGCATCAGCCGCTTGCCCACGCCCTGACCGTGACAGGCCGGGTCGACGAAGAGCATTTCCACCATGCCCTCGGCCGTGCCGAGAAAACCCAGGATTCGCCCCGCATCATCGCGTGCGCAGGTCAGCTGCACGGCCGGGAAATACTGCTCGCGCAGCAGCGGCTTGATTACCTGCAGGTCGCTCTCCGGCAGGAAGTGGTGGGTGGCGCGCACGGCGGCCTCCCAGATTTCCACCAGGGTGGGCAGTTCGGCAGGGCTGGGGGTGTCGAGAGTCAGTGGCATGAGGGCAGGCATCTTGGATGAAGCGGGGCGCAGAGCATGCCAGCTCCGCGCCCATGCTGTCATTTGCTGGCGTCGAGCACCACGCGATAGCGCGCCTTGCCGCTGCGCAGGTGGTCGATGGCCGCGTTCACCTGGCTCATGGGGAATTGCTCGACCTGCGGCAGGATCTGGTGGCGGGCGCAGAACTCCAACATGGTCGCCATGGTGCTCGGCGAGCCCACTGGCGAGCCGGACAGGCTCTTCTGCTGCGGGATCAGGTTGAACACGTGCACCGGGATGGCGCTGGGCACGATGCCGACGAAGTGCAGGCGACCCTTGCCACGCAGGGTGGCGATCAACGCCTGCCAGTCCAGATCGGCGCTGGCGGTGACCAGGAGAAAATCCAGCGTGCCGGCAATCGCCTTCATCGCTGCGCTGTCGGTGGAGGCCACCACCTTGTGCGCGCCCAGGCGCTTGGCTTCGTCCTGTTTGTTCAGCGAGGAGGTGAAGGCGGTCACCTCGCAGCCCCAGGCGTTGAGAAAACGCAGCGCCAGGTGGCCGAGGCCACCGATGCCGACCACGCCGACGCGGTCGGTGGGCTTGATGTCGAATTCCAGCAGCGGGCTGAACACCGTGGAGCCGGCGCAGAACAGTGGGCCGACCAATGCCGGGTCGAGCCCGTCGGGCAGCGGCACGGCCCAGGCCCAGTGCGAGCGCAGGCGGTCGGCGAAGCCGCCGTGGCTGCCGACGATGGTCGGCTTCACCGAACGGCACAGCTGGTGCGAGCCCTCCATGCACGAGCCGCAATGCATGCAGCTGCCCTTGTACCAGCCGATGCCGACGCGCTGGCCCAGCTTGAGGCCGCGCGCCTGCTCGCCGAGACGGACGACGGTGCCCACCACTTCATGACCGGGGATGAAGGGGTAGCGCGCGTTGCCCCATTCGTTGTCGATCATCGACTGGTCGGAGTGGCAGATGCCGCAGTATTCCACCGCGATCTCGACTTCCTCGGCACCCAGCGGGCCAGGGTCGTAGCTCAGGGGCTCCAATGGTGCCTTGGGCGCGGTGGCGGCCCAGCCGCTGAAAGTGGCGAGTTCGGCGCTGCTGCTCATGGCTGACTCCTGTTTCGAGGGGAGGGAATCAGCAGCTTAGTCGCCGCGTCGCGGCGGGGAAGCACCATCAGCGCCGCTTATCGTGAGTTACACTGCAAGGCCCAGTTCCACCGAAGCCTGTCGCATGTCTCGCCCTCGTCCTCCTGCCAGTCGCCGTCCCGCTACCCCGCACCGTGTGGCCAAGGCGCCGCCCGCGCAGCCGCGGCTGATCCTGCTGAACAAGCCGTTCGACGTGCTGACCCAGTTCAACGACGAGCAGGGCCGCGCCACCCTCAAGGACTTCGTCGAGGTGCCCGGCGTCTATCCGGCCGGGCGCCTGGATCGCGACAGCGAAGGCCTGCTGCTGCTGACCAACGACGGCCGCCTGCAGGCGCGCATCGCCGACCCTAGGCACAAGCTGGCGAAGACTTACTGGGTGCAGGTGGAGGGCGAACCGAGCGAGGCGCAGCTGCAGCAGTTGCGCGATGGCGTGACGCTCAATGACGGCCCGACCCTGCCGGCCGAGGCGCGGCTATTGGACGAACCGCAGCTGTGGGACAGGAATCCGCCGGTGCGCTTTCGCAAGAGCGTGCCGACCAGTTGGCTGGAGCTGGTGATCCGCGAGGGGCGCAACCGCCAGGTGCGGCGCATGACCGCCGCGGTGGGCCTGCCCACGCTGCGCCTGGTGCGTGTGGCCATCGGCCCCTGGACGTTGAGTGGCCTGCAACCTGGTCAATGGTGCGAGGTCCCGGCGTTATTGCCATAGGGAACGCCACTGCCGGCGAAGTGGGTGCGCACGGCGCCGGTGTCCCCGTAGGGTGCGCCGCGCGCACCAGGGTTCCCGTGTCGCCGCTGGACGACGGGTACAGGAGGAGAACGGCGACGGCCGCGGTGATCGGTGAGGCGCACCGCGCAGCGGACGTTTTGTCGCAGAGGCCGACCCTGGCGAAATGACCTGAATCAATAACCGCCCTTGATCACGGCGATACCTTTGTTCAGCACTTCACGCCAGGCCTGGCGTATGTCCGCGTCGCACTCCTTGTCGTGTTCGCTGATGGTCAGCAGTAGCGCGTCGAGCCACAGGTCGTAGAGTTCGGGGCGGATATCCAGGCGCTGGCGCGAGTGCGATTCGCCAAGGGCGCGCAGCTTGGTGTCCGGCATGCCGCGGGCATGCATCACCAGATTCATGATGCCCTGGCGCAGCAGCTGCTTCTGCGCGCTCATGTCGGTATCGACGAACTTCTCGCGGATCAGCGGCGAGCTGGCGAGGAAGTGGCGGTAGAAATCGTCGAAGAAGGCGGGGCTGGCGCAGCAGCGTCCATAGCTCTGCATCACCAGATTGGCGGCGCTCATGTGTAACTCCTTGGGTTGCTGGCCGCCTCACCAAGGCGGCCCTGAATCGATCGGACGCGTGGCGGGCGCTGGGCGATACGTCAGCCGTGGATACCGCGTGCGGTCTCGATGATGTAGGTGATGATGGGTTTCGCCAGGAAGGCGAACAGGCACAGGCCCAGGCCGAGGAACAGGATGGCGGTGCCGAGACGGCCGGCCTTGGACTTCTTCGCCAGGTCCCAGATGATGAAGAACATGAACAGCATCAGCCCGCCGACCAGCACGTACATCATCAGGGCTTCGAATTGTTCGGTTTCCATGGGACCTCGGGATTCGGACGGAAAAAACAGGGCGGGGATTATACGCGCCCTGTCTTGGACCGCGGCATGATCCGTTTCTCCCTGCGACTTTCAGTCGCGCAGGTGCTGTAACGGCAACTGGGTGCTGGACAGGATCTGCTGCAGCACGAAGCTCGAGCGCACGCTGGATACGCCATCGATGCGGGTCAGGGTGCCCAGCAGCAGCTTCTGGTAATGATCCATGTCCGGTACCACCACCTTCAGCTGGTAGTCAGCGTCCATGCCGGTGACCAGGCAGCACTCCAGCACCTCCGGGCATTTGCGAATCTGTTCCTGAAAATGTTCGAAGCGCTCCGGCGTATGCCGGTCCATGCCGATCAGCACGTAGGCGGTCAGGCTCAGGCCGAGCTTCTTGCGGTCGAGCAGCGCCACCTGGCCGAGAATGTAGCCATCGTCTTCCAGTTGTTTGACCCGGCGCGAGCAGGGCGAGGGCGACAGGCCGATACGTTCGGCCAGTTCCTGATTGGACAGCCCGGCGTCGCGCTGCAATTCGGCAAGAATGTTCAGGTCGTAGCGGTCGAGTTTGTTCATTGCGCGCGGTCCCCGTTATCGAATTGCGAGCAATGATGATCCTTTAGGTGAAAATTGCGCAATAGCCTGGTCGATAAGCAATATTCGCAATCTTCTTTCGGCGCCACAGGCGTAAGCTTTCTCTCAGTTTCACGGCCCGGACGACAAGTCCTACCGGACTCGCCCAACCAGGTGAGCCGGCGCCGACGGTCCTACCGGACCGCACCGGCACCCGGGTCCGCACTGCCCAACCAGGCGGGCGACGAAAGCGGCGACAACATCGCCAGTACCGGACAGATTCCCCGAGGGGGCCGCAAGGCCCCTTTTTTATGGCCTGCAAATGGCCAATCGCGAGGCCGGCTACGGCAGTCGAGGGGCCAGTCTCAGTGCCTGACGACCTCGGGCGGGTCGGCATGCACCAGCACTTCGGATCTCGGGTAATGCTCGCGAATCGCTCGCTCCACTGCCACGCAGTGCGCGTGCGCCTCGGACAGGCTCATCTCGCCCGGCAGCTCCAGATGCAACTGGACGAACCAGCGGGTGCCAGAGACGCGGGTGCGCAGGTCGTGTGCGCCGAGTACGCCGGGCACGGCGCAGGCGAGCTGGTGCATGTGCTGGCTGACCTCGCTGGGCAGCGCCTCGTCCATCAGCACCGCCACCGCGCCGCGCACGATGCTGATGGCGCTCCAGAAGATGTAGAAGGCGATGCCGATGGCGAAGATCGCATCCATCTGCAGCCAGCCGAAGCGGGTCAGCAGCAGGGCGAGCAGGATGCTGCTATTGAGCAGGATGTCGGAGCGGTAGTGCAGGGAATCGGCGTGGATGGCGGTGGAGCCGGTCTCGCGTACCACCTTGCGCTGGAAGCCCAGCAGGGCGAGGGTCAGTGCCAGTGACAGCAGCATCACCGCAATGCCGACGCCCTCGGCCTCCAGCGGCTGCGGCGCCTGCAGGCGCTCGATGCCCTGCAGACCGATGAGCACCGCGCTGACGCCGATGAACAGCGCCTGGCCCAAACCCGCCAGGGCCTCGGCCTTGCCATGGCCGTAGCGGTGGTCCTCGTCGGCCGGGCGCAGGGCGAAATGCACGGCGATCAGGTTGATCAGCGAGGCGGCACTGTCGAGCAGCGAATCGGTCAGACCCGCCAGCAGGCTGACCGAGCCGCTCAGCCACCAGGCGATGGCCTTGGCCAGCACCAGGGTCAGCGCTACTGTCAGCGCTGCCCGGGTGGCCAGGCGCATCAGCCTGGCATGGGGCGCGTGCATGGCCTCAGGCGGCCGGGCGCAGACCGTAGGCGGCCAGTTGCTCGGTGCTGCCGCTGTGCTGGATCAGGCGCGGGTCGTCCAGCGGCAGCTGATGGCCGGTGCTGCTTTCGATCAGCGCCTTGAGGGCGTACTGGTCGACCTTGCCGTCTTCGCCGATCAACTGCTTGAGCTGCTGCGGATCGACCTGAGCGGTCTGGCCCTGCGGCAGGTAGATGGCGCCGGTGGCGAAGTCGACGGCGAAGGCGATCAGGCCGGGAATCACGTAGAACAGGATGCCGATGGCGTTGGCCCCGGCGATCAACGGGTCGATCTGGCCTTCGATCTGGCCGCGACGATCCGGATAGAAGATGGTGCCGCAGGCGGTCAGTTGAGTGAACAGGGTTGCGGCGACAACGCCGGCGATAACTCGGGATTTCGTGCGCATCGAGCACCTCCATGGAAAAAAGTGGCGCAACTATAGCAAGGCGGTGATTGCAAAACTGCTGCTCGATCTTTCTGACTCGCGGGGCGGTTGGCAGTTCGCCGTTATAATCGCCGGCTTGCTGCGGAGAGACCATGAACGCCCTGCCCATCGATGCCCTGTTACCTGCCCTGCGCGATGCCTTGAGCGCCCGCCACGAAGTGGTGCTGGAGGCGCCGCCCGGCGCCGGCAAGACCACCCGCGTGCCTCTGGCGCTGCTCGATGCGCCCTGGCTGGCCGGACAGACCATCCTCATGCTCGAACCACGCCGACTGGCCGCCCGCGCCGCCGCCGAGCGCCTGGCCAGCGAGCTGGGCGAACGGGTCGGCGAGACGGTGGGCTACCGCATTCGCCTGGACAGCAAGGTGGGGCCGAACACGCGCATCGAGGTGGTCACCGAAGGCATCCTCGCCCGCCGCCTGCAGGACGATCCGGCGCTGGAAGGCGTCGGCCTGGTGATCTTCGACGAATTCCACGAGCGCAGCCTGGATGCCGATCTGGCCCTGGCGCTGACCCTCAACGGCCGCGCCATGTTCCGCGGCGAAGGCAGCGGCGAGGCGCCGCTAAAGGTGCTGCTGATGTCCGCCACCCTGGAAGGGGAGCGTCTGGCGGCGCTGCTTGGTGAGGCGCCGGTGCTGCGCAGCGAAGGGCGCATGTTTCCGGTGGATATCCGCTGGGGCGCGCCATTTCAGCCAGGCGAGTGGATCGAGCCACGGGTGCTGCAGACGGTGCAGCAGGCGCTGGCCGACGAGCCCGGCAGCCTGCTGGTGTTCCTGCCCGGGCAGGCCGAGATCCGCCGCGTCGCCGAGCAACTGGGCGAGGCGCTGGCGGGGCGCGACGACATTCTGCTCTGCCCGCTGCATGGCGAGCTCGATCTGGCCGCCCAGCGCGCCGCCATCGAGCCGGCGCCGGCGGGTACGCGCAAGGTGGTGCTGGCCACCAATATCGCCGAGACCAGCCTGACCATCGACGGCGTGCGCGTGGTGGTGGATGCCGGCCTGGCGCGGGTGCCGCGCTTCGACCCGGCCAGTGGCATGACCCGTCTCGATACCCAGCGCATCTCCCGGGCTTCCGCGACCCAGCGTGCCGGCCGCGCCGGGCGTCTGCAGCCGGGTGTGTGCTATCGGCTGTGGTCGCAGGCGCAGCACGAGCAGCTCAGCGCCTATTCCGGTGCGGAAATCCTTGCGGCCGATCTGGCCGGGCTGGCCCTGCAACTGCTGCGCTGGGGCGTGACGCCACAGGAGCTGAGCTGGCTCGACGTGCCGCCGCCGGCTGCCTACGCGCAGGCGCTGGATCTGCTCGGTCGCCTCGGCGCGCTGGACGAACGTGGCGCGCTCAATGCCCATGGCCAGGCCATGGCCGAGCTGCCCAGCCATCCGCGCATCGCCCATCTGCTGCTGCGTGG
>NZ_JAODYT010000121.1:0-7531 GCF_029834875.1 Pseudomonas sp. GD04158
CGCTGGCCGGGCAGCTCGATCTGGCGCTGATCGATGCGTTCGTCGGCGAAGCTCAGCCGTGCCACCTGCCCCTCGCCCCAGCTCTGCCAGCGCTGCAGGTCGTCACTGGCTTCGATGCTGAAACGCTGGAAGCCGTCCTCGCCACCGCTCCAGTCCAGGCTCAGGCGCACCAATGGGGCGTCGATGGCGCTGGCGTCGAGCAGCCAGCCGCGCAGTTGCTGGTCCGGTTCGGCGGCGGACTCGCCACGCAGCTCGATCAGTGTGCCCGTGGTGCTGCGCTCGACCCGCAAGGCCGGCGCCGCCTGTGCATCGGCGCGGCCATGCAGGGGAAACCAGCGCACGCCGTGCTCCTGTTCATGCGCCACGGTCTCGCTGCGCCCCGGGATCAGCGCATAGGCCTGAACCTTGCCCTGGGCATCGAACACGCGAAGGTCGCGCAGGTCGCCATGCTGCGCGGCAAAGTGCGCAGCGATCGGCAGCTCCAGGCGGTACCAGGGGCCCTCGCCGGACAGTTGCAACGGCGCGGCATGACGAAAGTCCTGCGCACGCTCGGCGGCCTGCAGCGCGGCGCTCAGCGACAGGGACAGCAGCAGGCCAAGACGAAGGATATTCACGCGGCAGGCTCCTGCTCGTTGCTGGTTGAAGGTTCGGTCTTGCGTGGCGGCAAGGGGGCGAAGTAACCCACCACCAGCAGCAGCACGCCGACCCCGATGAACGACACGATGCGCTCCAGGCCGCCGCGGTTGCCCAGCTCGACGAAGAACAGCTTGGCCACCACCAGGGCGATCAGCGCCGCTCCCACCAGCCACAGCTCGCGGCGTATGCGCAGGTGGCCGAAGAGCATCAGTGCCAGGGCAATCAGGGTCCAGACGATGGACAGCCCGGCCTGCACCAGCATCGAGTCGAACAGCGCAGCGCTCTGCCAGGGCACGCCGCCCCAGTGGTGCGCGGTACGCATCACCATCACGGTAAGCAGGGCGAACAGCGACAACCCCGCCACGCCCTGCACCACCTGCAGCGCTCGCGCAGGTTCCAGGCCGAGACGCGGCAGGGCGAAGCGGCCCCAGGCCAGCAGCGCGCCCAGGCACAGCAGCAGCCCCAGCTCCAGCGGGTTGAACAGCGGCAGGTAAGGCAGCGGATCGCTGTCGCCGGCACTGTTGGCGTTGGCCAGCCAGAACCAGCCAAGCATCAGCGCCGCCAGCGGCGCCGCTGCCCACAGGCGGTATTCGCGCTCGAAGCCGGCCACCGGCCAGGGTAGGCGACGCGCCTGCGCCATAAGCCAGAGATAGGCCGTCGGCAGCAGCGCCCAGCCCAGCCAGCGCCAGGCGTTGTAGTGATCGGCCAGGCTCAGCAGCAGGTAGCGCAGTTCCAGCGCCAGCACGCCGATCAGCAACCAGCAGCCGAGCACATGGGCAATGCTGGCCGCGCGGCTCGGCAGCAGTTCAGCCAGACGGCGCAGGGCGAGCAGATGCACCACCAGCACCGCAGCCCAGCCGAGCCAGCCGAAATTCGCCGCCGGGTGATGCAAGGGATGCCAGGCATAGGCCAGGATCAGACCGGCCACCGGCGCCAGCAGGCTGCACAGCAGCGACAGCTCGCGCCAGCGCGTGCGCAGCGCCAGCAGCATCCAGAGCAGAGTCGTCAGCGCCGCCGCCAGCAACAGAACAGCTGCCTGCAGCTGCGGCGCCACGAAGCGCAGCACCTCGCTGGCCAGGGCCAGTGCCCACCAGGCCGCGCCCCAGGCCAGTAACAGCTGGCCCAGGCGCTGCAGGCTGACGCCGTCGATCCCCGTCTCGCGACCGCCGTGCGCCAGGCTGTGCAGACGCCAGGCGCCGATCTGCGCGGCCAGGCCGAGCACAGCGGGCGTCCAGAAGCCGGTATGCGCCAACGGCGACAGCCCCTCGCCGCTGATTCCTGCCAGCAGCAGCGGCCCGGCGGCGAGGAAGGCCAGGCCGGCGAACAGCTGCAGCGCCAGGCTGAACAGGAAGGCGGCGCGTTGCTGCAGATACAGCGCCAGCCAAAGAATCAGCAGCCCCGTGCCGCCCCATACCGCCGCAGCCGCCACCCAGGGCAGCACGAAGAGCACGGCCAGATTGATGAACACCAGGCCCACCAGCATGACCATCGACAATGCGCCGAGCAGCCGGCGGTTCTCGCGAATCTGCGGGTCGCGCGCCGCCAGCAGCATGCCGGCAATCAGGCCGAAACCGACCATCGACGCGGCCAGCAAGCCGAACCAGCCCGCCTTGAAGCTGTTACCGCCGAACAGCGAATCCAGTGCCATCTGCCCGAGGAACAGCAGCCCGCCGAGCAGCTGCACGGCAAAGGCGCTGTAGACGAAGTTCGGCGCCGCGATGCGCAGCCCGACCAACAGCGTCGCCAGCCCCGCCAGCGCCCAGGCGATGGCCGTGCCGGGGGCCTCGAACAGCAGCGGTGCGATCAGATAGAGAAACGCCAGGCCGGCAATGCCGAGCCAGGGCAGCAGGCGCCTCTCCCAGGCGCTGCCCGCCTCAGGTTCGCGGCGCAGTTGCCAGTAGCTGAACAGCAGCGCCACGCCGAGCATCAGCGCGCCCAGCGGCGAACCCTCCAGCAGACTGGCGTAGCCGAGATCCAGGCCACTGACGAAGGCCAGCGCTGCGCCGAGCTGCAGCAACAGGGCGAAGGCGCGCGCCAGCGGTCGGCCCTGGCGCAGGCCGAGCCAGTAGATACCGGCGCCTTCCACCGCCCAGGCCGCCGCCGTCCAGCGCGCATCCAGCCCCAGCGGAATGGCCAGGCTGGCGAACACCACGCCGAGCGCCAGGCAGCTTTCCACCAGCAGCAAGGCGCGCTCGCCGGCGCGCGCCTTGAGTATGCGCGCCAGCAGCAGATAGAACAGACCGAGGCCGAGGGCGCTGAACGCCGCAGCGAACTCGATATGGCGCACCAGCGCCACCTGCAGGCCGAAGCCGATCAGTGGCGGGCCGAACAGGGTGGTGGCATCGACATAATCGCCACGCCGCGCCGACCAGCGCAGCAGCTCGTCACGCGTCTCGGGCGCATCCGCCGCGTCACGCAGGGTACGGCGGGCGAACAACAGGCCGATGGCCACGTACATCAAAAAGAACAGGATCAGGAACGGCTGGGTGCTGCCCAGCAGCTCCGGCGTGTAGGAGCGCAGGCCCCAGGCGAAGCCGATGCCGAAGGTGCCGACGAAGCCGATCAGGTTGAGCAGGCGCCAGGCCTTGAACCAGGCGATGGCGAAGATGCCGGCATTGAGCAGGGCGAAATAGGAGAACAGCGCGACATGGTTGCCGCTGCCGGTGGAGGTCAGGATCGGTGCGGCGAAGCCGCCCAGCGCTGCCGCGGCGGCCAGGCCCAGGGCGTTCTGCTGCACGGCGAGAATCGCCGAGAATAGCGTGACCGCCACCAGCAGCCCCAGCGCCATGCCGGGGTCGAGCAATGGGTGCAGGCGCATGGCGGCGAACACCGTCAGGTACAGCACGGCGATACCGGTGCCCTGCAGCACCAAGGCGTAACCGGGATTGCGCCGGCGTAGCCACCAGCCCAGGCCGAGCAGAGCCAGGGCACTGGCCGCCACGCCCATGTAGCGCAGCTCGATCGGCACCTCGACGCCTTCGGTGGCGTAGCGCAGCAGAAAGGCCAGGCCGAGGAACAGCAGCACCACACCGACCCGCAATACGGTGTTGCCACCCAGCAGCCAGGCCTTGGCAGCGGCGAAGCCGCGTTCGAGCAGATTCGGTTCGCGCGGCGTCTGCGCGCGCCAGGGGCTTTGCTGCGGCGCGGGTGGCGGTCGATGAGCAGTTGGTGCGGCGGCGGGTGCAGGTTCTGCGGCCGGCTGCGGGGCTGGCGCCTCGATCTCCGGCGCCAGCGTCCAGTCCAGCTCCGGTTCCGGCGTCGGCTCGGCGGCCTGCGCCACCACCAATTCCACTGGTTGTTCGGCTTGCGGCTCGCTATTGACGCTGGCCTGGGCTGGAGTCGGCTCGGGCGCGGGTTCATCGCGCTGACCCTGCTCCACCTTGACCAGGCGCTCGTGCATGGCGCGCGTGCCGCGCTCGAAGCGCTCGGCGAATTCCTTGAGCTGTGCGGTCAGTTGCGCGTTGCGCGTCTCCAGCCCTTGCAGACGCAGCGCCTGCCCCAGACTGAGGCCGAGCAGGCCGCCAAGAATGGCGCCCGTGACGGATTCGCTGGCGCCCGCGCCGAGCACCAGTCCGACCAGCATGAAGATCCATTGCATGCGTTATGTCCTACCGCTGTGGAAGTGTCCTCGCGTCCCTGCCGGCAGCCCGAGGTGGCTGCCAGTATAGGAGCAGCGAGCGTCCAGCCACAGAGAGACGACTGCCACCCAGGTCACAGGCACAACGCAAAGTAGCCAACTGCCAGCCGGTGCTTCACAAATGCCGCGCGCCCGCTATCATCGCCGCCCCGTGACAGCAGCGGCGCAGACCGCACGATAAAGCCATGATGAAGCCCCGCCTGATAGCCGCCGCCGAGATCGACCGCCTGGAAACCTGGGCCAAATACACGGCCGACATGTGCCACAGCTGCATCTCCAGCTGCTGCACCCTGCCGGTGGAAGTACGCCTGAACGATCTGATCCGTCTGGAGCTGGTGGACGAGTTCGAGCGCAGCGAGCCACCGAAGAACATCGCCAAGCGCCTGCAGAAGGATGGCGTGGTCGAGCGCTTCAACCAGAAGTCGGGCATCTTCACCCTGACCCGCATGTCCAACAACGACTGCCTGTTCCTCGATCGCAAGACGCGCCTGTGCACCGTCTACGACAAGCGCCCGGATACCTGCCGCCATCATCCCAAGGTCGGCCCGCGGCCGGGGTATTGCGCTTACAAACCGAAGTAGGCCGGACATGCGCGGCGCGCTGCAGCGCCGCGCATTTCGGGTATATCAGCGCTGCAGCACGCGGATCCGGGACAGCAGCTCGTCACGGTCGACATAGCACCCCTGGAAATGCCGCGCGCCGCTCGCCGAGTCGAATTCGGTGCGCGCGTGCATCACCCGCCGATTGTCGAAGCACCACAGCTGCCCGGCCTCGAGCCGGCGCTGCAGGCGAAAGCGTGGCTCGCGGGTCAGGGCGATGAAGCGCCGATAGGCACGATACAGCGCCGGCATGCGCTCGACCGGCGCGTCGAACGGGCCACGCAGGAAGTTGGCCATGCGCACCTCGCCGATCCGCCCCTCGGCATCCAGCGCGATGATCGGCGCCAGGCAACGGTAGTCGCTGGTGCGGCTCTTGTTGCGGAACTCCACCGGCGTCGTGCACAGGATGTCGAACAGCTCGGGCGACTCCTGGTGCAGTGCCTCGGCGATGGCGAAACCGTCGACGAACACGCTCTCGCCGCCCGTCGCATCGTTGACCAGGCAATGCAGGAACTGCAGGCCCGGCTGCAGCTCGCGGGTCGGCAGGTCGGTGTGCAGCGGCAGGTTGAAGGCGGTGTAGGCGTTGCTGTCGGCATCGGCCTTGGACTGCACGTCGAACAGCACGCCGAAGTTGCTCTCGCGAATGAAGGAGATGCGCTTGGCGAGCCGGAGCAGAACGCCCTCGCTGGCCGGCACCGCCACCAGCTGGGTCAGGCCCAGATCGCGCACCGCCAGCAACCAGCGCAACAGGGTGGCGTCGTCCTCGAGCACCGCCTGGTAGTCGAAGCGCGGCAACTGCTCGGCCAGTTCGGCACCCCACAGCTGCGGTTGCGGACGCTGCGCCTGGCGCTCTTCGCGCGATGCCGGGTCATAGGCGTGGGCCCGCAGCCAGCCGGGATGGAAGCGGCTGTGGTGACCGCCCAGCCAGTCGATCAGCAGATGGCCCTGCTCGTCGATGCGGGTCCGCTGTGGAGACAGCTCCTCCGCCACGTCGACGATCTCCAGCAGCTGTTCCCGGGTCACGCCGTAGACGCACTGGCTGCAGGGGCAGTTGTCGCGCAGCCACTGGTAATGGAAGGGGCTGACCCGGCCATCGCTCCAGGTGACCAGCAGGCTGTCGCGGGTAGCGTTGAGGCCGACCAGGTCGGCACTGATCGGGTAGGTACGCCAATCGGCGATGGGCGCGGCCTGGAGCGAGGGATCTACGGCATTCATGGCGGTCTCCTTGCGGGATGCTGGCCCGCGAAATTGTTGTCAGAGATGGGGGGACGCACACCAGGCCATCCTGGCCTGCCGGCCGGGCACTAGGCCCTGGCCGGGGGCAAGGCTATGACCCGGCCGACATGCAGCGGTATGGGCAGACTCCGATGGGCCTGCGCCAACGCCAGCAGCCGTTGCCGCACCTGCTCGTCGAACGCGGCCGAACGGCCGCCGGCAGTGTCGATGTTCATCAGCATCTGCTCGCTGGCGGCGAGCAGTTCCTCGCCCTCCGGGTAGTAGAGGCCGTGGTGGATGTGCAGGCGCTTGCCGTCATGCGCCAGCAACTGGGTGCGCACCTCTACCTCGGCGCCGAGCTTGATCTCGGCCAGGTAGTTGAGGTGGCACTCCAGGGTGTACAGAGTGTGGCCGCTGCGGGCGCGCCCCGCCTCGTCCAGGCCCAGGTAGTCCATGAGCGCGTCGGTGGCGTAGCTGAAGATCAGCAGATAGAAGGCATCGCGCAGATGGCCGTTGTAATCCACCCACTCGGGGGGAATGGTGGTGCGATAAGTCGGCAGATTCATGTTCAGCTTCCGTTGAGGCTCTCCCCGCCCCCTCTCCCTTCAACGGGAGAGGGGAGCTGGACAGGAGTCGCCCGTAGGGTGCGCCGCGCGCACCGGAAAGACGCGGTTACTCGGCGAACTCGAAGCCATGCTTGGCCTTGGTCTGGCGGATCGCCTCCAGCACCGCCAGCAGGCAATCGTCGCGATAGCGCTCCAGGGCATCCAGGCTGCGTTCGCCCTGCTGCTCGGCTGTGCCCTCGACCACCGCGTCGATCAGCCCCTCGGTCAGCTCCGGCGCCTCAAGGTACGTCCAGGGCAGCTTCAGCGCCGGGCCGAATTGGGCCATGAAGTGACGCATGCCGGCCGGGCCGCCGGCCAGGGTGTAGGTCAGGAAGCTGCCCATGAACGACCAGCGCAGGCCGGCGCCGAAGCGGATCGCATCGTCGATCTCGCCGGTGCTCGCCACGCCGTCGTTGACCAGGTGCAGCGCCTCGCGCCACAGGGCCTCGAGCAGGCGGTCGGCGATAAAGCCCGGCACCTCCTTGCGCACATGCAGCGGGCGCATGCCCAGCGATTGGTAGACCTCGATGGCGGCCTGCACCGCCTCAGGGGCGGTCTTCGCGCCGCCCACCACCTCCACCAGCGGCAGCAGATAGACCGGGTTGAACGGGTGGCCGACCAGGCAGCGCTCGGGATGCTTGGCGTCTGCATAGAATTCGCTGGGCAGCAGGCCCGAGGTGCTGGAGCCGATCAACACATCCGGGCGCGCCGCGGCACTGATCTTCGCGTGCAGCTCGCACTTGAGCTCGAGGCGCTCGGGGGCGCTCTCCTGGATGAAATCGGCATCGCGTACGCAGTCTTCGATGGTGTCCACGAAGCGCAGGCGCTCCAGCGAGGCG
>NZ_JAODYT010000122.1:0-7156 GCF_029834875.1 Pseudomonas sp. GD04158
CTGCCGAGTCCGGGCAGATGGGCGGCATGGAGAGCGAAGTCATGCCGCTCAACGACGTGCGCCCGGAATACCCGCGCTATGCGCTGCAACGAGGCATCGAAGGTTTCGTCAAACTGGCTTTCACCATCAACCGCTCCGGCAATGTGGAGAACATCCGCGTGCTGGAGGCCAATCCGCGCAATGTGTTCGAACGCGAAGCGCGCCGCGCCGCCGCCCGCTGGCGCTTCGCGCCGCGTACCGAGGGTGGCCTGGCAGTGGACCGCGAAGCGGTGAAAACCCTCTACTTCCGTCTGGAAAGGAGCTGACCATGTACCGTTGGTTGTTGCTCGTGATGCTCAGTGCTGGGGCCGTGCCTGGCATGGCCCAGCAGACCGTCGACCCGACCGTGTTCCGCGCGCTGAACGCGGCGCAGGCCGCGCAGCAGAAGGGTGACCACGCCGCCGCACGGCGCGCGCTGGAGGGCATCCAGGCCAAGAGTGGCAGTCTCGAAGAGGCGCTGATCTGGCGCAGCCAGGCCTATGTGGCCTGGTCGGCCGGCAACAACGGGCAGGCCATCGAGTGGCTGGACAAGGCCGTGCGCAGCGGCAAGCTCGACGAACAGATGCTCGCCGGCGAACGCCTCAACCTGGCCAAGCTCAATCTCGGCGAGCGCCGTTTCGCCAGGGTCGTCGAGCTGCTGGGGCCCGAGCAGGGCACGGCCTCCGAAGAGGTGCTGCAGATGCTGGTGCAGGCCTACCAGGGCCTGAACCAGCCGGCCAAGGCATTGCCACTGGCCGAGCGCTACGTGCAGGCCAACCCCAAGGCCGCCGACATCTGGCTGCAGTTCCTGGTGGGCGCCAACGCCGACCTCAAGCGCTATGCCCAGGCCGAGCGCTGGCAGCGTCAGCTGCTGGCGCGTCAGCCGAACGATGCCAAGGGCTGGCGCCAACTGGCCGGTCTGCAGCAGATGGCCGGCAGCAACGACAAGGCGCTGGCGACCCTGCGTGCGGCGCACAGCAAGGGCCTGCGCTTCAGCGAGGCGGAGCTGGATAACCTGGTGCTGCTGGCCGGCGCCGCCGATCAGCCCTGGCAGGGCGCCAAGCTGCTGGCCGGCATGCTCGACAGCGGCCTGCTGGCCAACACCGCGGCTCGTCAGGAGCGTCTGGGCCTGTTCTGGTGGCAGGCGCGCGATCGCGCCGCGGCGGTGCGCGTGCTGCGCCCGCTGGCCGAGCGCAGCGGCAACGGCAAGCACTGGCTGTATGTCGCCCAGCTGGAGCTGGAACGGTCGCGCTGGCAGGCCGGGCTGGACGCGCTGGCGCGTGCCGAACGCGGTGGTGCCGAGCGCGCCAAGGTGCGTTCATGGCGGCAGTGGGCGGAAAGCGAGCTGCGTTTCGAGCAGGAAAATCGGGTCGCCAGTCGCAGTTGAGTCGTTCTCGGTGCGCGCAGCGCACCCTACCGTAGGGTGCGCCGCGCGCACCATCTTCGGTGAGGTGTTCAAAGAACGCTCCGCCGCCGCAGAGCGCAGCCGCCACACAAGAAAAAGCCAGGCCTTGGGCCTGGCTTTTTCGTTTTAAGCGTGGAGCGAGCGGGCTCAGCCCTCGGGCAGCTCGTAGGCGTAGATCTTGTTCGCTTCCATCTGATAGCCGACCTCGGCCAGCTCGCTGCTGACGTGCTCGACCTTCATCGGCCCTTCCACCCAGAACGGCTGGTACAGCGCATCGAGCAGCACGCCCAGTTCGCTGGTGACGTGCACGATCTGGTTCGAGGGTGGTGGCGGTACATGGATGCAGGCGCCGAAGTAGGGCACCAGCAGAAACTCCACCACGCGGCCTTCATCGGTCACGTCCAGCGGCACGATATAACCGGGCAGCTTGACGGTCTGGCCGTCCAGAGCCTTCACCACCGGAGCGGCCGGCGATTGCTGCATGGCGGCCGGGCCCGACTCGGCGAGCGCGTCGGCCAGCTGCGACAGATCGTGGATCGGTGTGGGATCGATCCGCTGGGGCGGCGCATCTGGCGGAATCAGCTCCGACCAGGTGATTTCGCGCACATCGGCGGCGGCCAGCGGCAGGGCCAGCGTCAGCAGCAGGCTGGCGAGCAGGGGGCGGGGCATGAGGAACCTCGTAGTAAGAGCGCCTGCGCAGTGTACGCCAGGCGCTCTCAACTTTCCCTCAGAGCCTGATCGACAGACCATCGGCCAGCGACTGCCGATAGGCGCGCCAGGCCGGCACGCTGCCCATCAGCAGGGCGGCGCCGAGAATCCCGGCCAGCAGGGTCCATTCGTAGCGGGTGGGGGCGCTCAATGCCAGGTACAGGCCGTAGTTGGCCTGTACGTAGCCCTGGCTGCCGGCGATGCCGAGATACAGCAGGGCCAGGCCGAGCGCCACGCCGGCCAGCGCCAGGGCAAAGGCCTCCAGCACCAGCAGGCTGGCGATATGCCAGGGACGTGCGCCCACCGAGCGCAGGATGGCCATTTCCCGGCGGCGTTCGTTGAGGCTGGTGAGGATTGCCGTCAGCATGCCGATCAGACCGGTGAGCACGACGAACAGCGAGACCACGAACAGCGCCTGTTCGGCGGTGCCCATCAGGCTCCACAGCTCCTGCAGGGCGACGCCGGGCAGGATCGCCAGCAGCGGCTCGCCGCGAAACTCGTTGATCTCGCGTTGCAGGCTGAACGTCGCGATCTTGCTGTTGAGGCCGAGCATGAACGCCGTGATCTGCTTCGGCTGGAGGTCCATGGTGCGTGCCTGCTCGGCGCTGATCTGCGCCGCACCGCGCGCCGGCATACCGTTCTGCCAGTCGATGTGCAGCGCTTCCATCCCGGCCAGGGAGATGTGCAGGGTACGGTCCACCGGCGTGCCGGTGCGCTCGAGAACGCCGACCACGGTGAACGGCTTGTCGTCGTGCTTGAGCAGGCTGATGGTGGCGACGCCATGGGCCAGGACGATCTCCTCGCCCAGGCCGTAGCCCAGCGCCTGGGCCACCTCGGCGCCGAGCACCACCTCGAAGGGATCGTCGGCGAAGGCGCGGCCCTGGGCCAGTTTCAGCGCCTGGCTGCGGGCGTAGCGATAGTGTTCGAAGTAGGCGGTGCTGGTGCCCATCACCCGGTAGCCGCGGTGCGAGTCGCCCAGCGAGATGGGAATGGCCCACTTCACCTGGCGGTGGTTGGCGAAGCGCTCGAAGCTGTCCCAGCGGATGTTGTTGGTGGCGTTGCCGATGCGAAACACCGAGTACAGCAGCAGGTTCACGCTGCCCGAGCGGGCACCGACGATCAGGTCGGTGCCGCTGATGGTGTTGGCGAAGCTGGCACGCGCTTCGGTGCGCACGCGTTCGACGGCCAGCAGCAGGCAGACCGACAGGGCAATGGCGAATACCGTGAGCAGGGCGGTGAAGCGGCGGTTGGCCAGGCTGGCCAGGGCGATGCGGATCAGATGCATCTCAGGCCTCCTGGGGGCGCGTGGCGCGGTTGAGTTCGGCCAGCGACAGGCTGCGGTCGAACAGTGCAGCCAGGCTCTGGTCGTGGCTGACGAACAGCAGGCTGGCGCCGGCCGCGCGGCATTCGGCGAAGAGCAGCTGGAGGAAGGCCTCGCGGGCGTCGAAGTCCAGCGCCGAGGTGGGTTCGTCGGCGATCACCAGTTCCGGCTGGCCGATCAATGCGCGCGCGGCAGCAACGCGCTGCTGCTGGCCGATGGACAACTCGTCGGCGCGGCGGCCGAGCAGGTCGGCGCGCAGCCCCAGATGGTCGAGCAGCGCGGCGGCTGCAGCATCGATGCTGCCATGGCGCTGGCGCGCGCGTTCTGCACGCGAGCGTGAGAAGCGGCAGGGCAGTTCGACGTTCTCGCGCACCGAGAGAAAGGGCAGCAGGTTGAACTGCTGGAAGATGTAGCCGGTGTGATCGACACGAAAGCGGTCGCGGGCGCCGGCCGAGAGCTGGCCGAGATCCTGGCCGAGCAGGCGGATGTGCCCGCGCTGGGCCTTTTGCACGCCGCCCAGCAGGCCGAGCAGGGTGGTCTTGCCGCTGCCGCTGGGGCCCTTGAGAAACAGGGTCTCGCCGCGTGCCAGGGTGAAGCTGGGGATGTCCAGCAATTGCGCCTGGCCGGGCCAGGCGAAGCCGAGGTCGGCCAGTTCGATCAGAGGTTCGGTCATGGTCCGGCTATCGATGAGACAAGAAACGATGCAGAAGCGAATCCAGTGGCGGTGCCAAGGAGGGCCAGATGCCCCTTTCGCTCCTGCAGGTCGTAGCGGTCAGAAGCTCAGGCGCGGCTGGGCGGCCGTCAGTTCGGCGCCCTGCTGGCCGTTCGGGCCGATCAGTTGTACCTGAATCTTCTCGGTGGCGGGGAAGCGTTTGAACAGTTCGGCCAGATCCAGTTGTTTCAATTCGTTGGCCTTGGCGCATTCGAAGCGGTAGTGCGCATGGATGTCGCTGTGTTCGCCTTCGTGCTTGTGGTCGTGATGGTCGTGCTTGTGGTCGTGCCCCTTGCCGGCGAACAGCGGGCTCTGCAGCTCGACCTCGGTGGCCTTGCAGTCGCCGCTGGACAGGGCGAACAGGCTGACGGGCTGTTCCAGTTCGCGCTTGGCGGCGGCGACCTTGGCCTTGTCGGCATCGCTCTTGGCGGCATGTTCGAAACCCACCAGGTTCATCGCCGGGCTGTCGAACTGCAGTTCCAGCAGGTTGCCGTCGAGCGCCACGTTGAGGCTGGCAACGCCGTGCTCGTGGGCACCGAGGCTGTCGTGGTGGTGATCATGGTCGTGCCCGTGTTCATGGGCCTGTGCGGCAGCCAGGGGCAGCAGGGCAAAGGGCAGAGCGAGAAGCAGATGGCGCATGGGGTGTCTCCGGCCGAGCGTGGATGAATCGTTACGTTATAACAACTTTTGTGCCGGGCTGGCCAGCGCGGGGGGGAGCATGGGAGCATGCGCGAACCTGACGGGAGGCTGAACATGATGCGTATACGTGGACGGATTGGCGATTGGCCGGTGGACCTGACGCTGGAGCTGGATGCAGACGATTGGGCGCAACTGGCAGAGCGCGTCGCCGTCACGCCGCCCCCGGCCGAGCCCGTTGCCACGCCTGCGAACAATGACCGCCTGTGGGAAACCGCGCTGCAGCTGGTGCGTGAGGCCGGGCAGGTCGAAGGGCCGCGACTGTTGGCGCAACTGGCGGCACTGGCCGGCGGCGAGGCCGCAGGCAAGCGCCTGCTGGTGCGTCTGCGCCACTGCGCGCAGATCCGCATGGAAACCGGCGCGGATGCGCCGATCTATCACTGGGTGGCGGAGTAAGGCATGCCGAATGGCGATCTGCCTGTAGGGTGCGCCGCGCGCACCGGGTAGCGTCTGCTCGATTTGGCTAGACCCCGGTGCGCCTGGCGCACTCTACGGCGAGTACGATGAACGCTGAGGTCAGTAAATCGCCTGGTACAGCTTGCGGCGGTAGCTGGTGACCAGCGGGTGGTCGCCGCCGAGCAGATCGAATACCTGCAGCAGCGTCTTGTGCGGCAGGCCGTCACCGTAGCTGCGGTTGCGCACGAACAATTTGAGCAGGCCATCCAGCGCGGCTTCGTACTGCTGACGCGCCAGTTGCTGCACGGCGAGCTGGTAGACCGCTTCGTCATCCTCGGCATTCTGTGCCAGGCGGCTTTTCAGCGTGGCCACTTCCGGCAGGTCGGCAGCCTGGCGCAGGAAGGTCAGCTGCGCCTTGGCGCCGGCCAGCGCCTGCTTGTGCTCGTCGCCCTTGACCGCATCGAGCACCACCTGGGCCTCGCCCAGCTCGCCGCGCTCGGCCAGGCAGCGGGCATAGAGAATCAATGCCGCGGCGTTCTCGTTGTTCTCGGTCAGCACCTGCTTGAGCAGGGCCTCGGTTTCGGCGAAACGGCCTTCGGCGAACAGCGCCTGGGCGATCTCCATCGGGTCGGCGGCAACCGGCGCCGGTTCGGCGACGTGCGGTTTGAGCATCTCGCGGATGGCCGCTTCCGGCTGGGCGCCGGCGAAGCCGTCCACCGGCTGACCATTCTTGAACAGCACCACGGTGGGCAGGCTGCGGATGCCGAAGCGCATGACGATGTCCTGCTCGATATCGCAGTTGACCTTGGCCAGCAGCAGCTCGCCGGCATAGTCCTCGGTGATCTTCGCCAGCATCGGCATCAGCGCCTTGCACGGCGCGCACCACTCGGCCCAGAAGTCCACCAGCACCGGCTTGTGAAAGGAGTTCTCGATCACCAGTTGCTCGAAGTTGGCGGCGCCGGAGATGTCGAAGATGTAAGGGGAGTCGCTCATGGTCGGTCTCGAAAAGCAGGGCAATGGGCTATTAATGCGGGCGTCGGGGCGTGGTTACAAGGGGCGCGTGGCGTGATACAGGCTGACCTCGCGAAATTCCGCCGGCTCGGCCAGATCCGGCCAGGTGCAGCCATCGAGCAGGGCCAGACGCTGGTACAGCGGATGGCGGAAGTCCTTGACCCGCGAGTCGGCCACCAGCGCCTGACGGCCACGGCTGAGGAAGTGGTCCAGCAGCGGCAGGTTGGCGCGGTCGTAAAGCACGTCGGCCACCAGGATCAGGTCGTAGCGGTCGGCCTCGGCGAAGAAGTCCGCCGAGTAGTTCAGCGTCACGCCATTGAGTTCGGCATTGGCGCGACTGGCGGCCAGCGCCAGTGGGTCGAGATCGCAGGCCACCACTTCGGCGGCGCCCGCCCTGGCCGCGGCGATGGCAGCCACGCCGGAGCCCGCGCCAAAATCCAGCACGCGCTTGCCGCGCACCCACTCGGGGCGTTCGGCCAGCCAGCGGGCCAGCACCAGGCCGCTGGCCCAGCAGAAGCACCAGTAGGGCGGCTCCTCGAGAATGCGCCGGGTTTCCTCGGCGTTGAACGCGCGATCCATGTTGCTGGCGTCGATCAGCCACAGGGCGATATCGGTGCCCGGCAGCGTTTCGGCCACCAGGCGGGCGTCGCCGAGCAGTTCGCTCAGCGCCTGCTGCAGGTGTTCGGGTGATCTCATGGTGCCGGCACCAGCTGCAGCGAGCCGAGGTCCTGGTCCTTGAGCTCGGCAATGGTGCGTGGCGGCAGGCGCTGCACCAGGCGACCGGAGAGGCTGACCCGGCCGCGCAGTTCGATGCGCTGGCCCTGAATCTGGTTGTTGGCGGCGAGCGGGAGGCGGAACGGCAAGGGCGCGCCATCGCCGCGCAACTGAA
>NZ_JAODYT010000123.1:0-7122 GCF_029834875.1 Pseudomonas sp. GD04158
ACCGGTTTCCTCAATCCGCGGCGTCGTCGCGCTCGGCTTCGGCATCGGCGCGGTTGCGCGCCCTGCCGCGCGTGTCAGGGCCGGCCACTGCCGGATAGCGCGCCGAAGCGTAGCGCACGATCAGAATCGCCAGCGCCAGCAGCAGGATGGCGCCAGAAACCATCACCACGCCCCAGTCCGGCTTGTGGTTGTGCGAAATATCCGAGATCAGCAGACGGGTCAGCGCGGTGATCGCCACGTAGATCATGAAGCGGATCGGCATGTGGTTGGTCTTGAAATAGATGCCCACCATCGCCGCCAATTCCAGGTAGATGAACAGCAGCAGGATGTCATCGACCGTGATATGGCCCTTGTCCAGCATGCCGATGAAGGTCATCACCCCCGCCCACGCCGTGATCGCCCCGATGGCAAACAGCGCCAGGTAGTGAAAGGCCTCCATCAGCAGATTACCCAAGGATTCCGCCAGGCCATGCATGCCCGTGCGCAGACGTTCCGCCCAATTCATCCTGTACTACTCCCCCAGAAGGGCACGACGCCCCGAGCGCCCGAAATGGGCGTTCATCAAGAGGCCGATCATGCCGGAAAAACCATCCCCTCAGAATGATGCAAGGATGTGACCAAAAGCCACAGCGCGGCCGGTTTTCGCAAGCACGCCATGGAATGCCAGGTCGCCCGATTCGGCTGGGCAGGTGCAATACTGGCCAAATGGCGCAGAGTTCTTTATGCTGCGCAGCACTGTACAAACAACCAGTTATTTCAATCGACACGCATGAAGGCAGACGAGGTGATGAATGGCCGTCGAAGTGGTGTACCGCAGCAGCCGCGACCCGGAGCGCTTGTTTATGGATAAGGCCGAAGCCGATCGTTACGACAAGATGCTGGAACTGGCCGAGCGCCTCAGTGAGGTGCTGCACAAGGCGGTGCCGTCGCTCAGCGAGGAACAGGGCGAAGAGCTGGGCATCTTCATGGCCAAGAACCGCGAGATCTTCGCCAAGGCGTTCAAGAGCCAGCCCGATGCCCTCGACGAGCTGGAAAACGAAACCGCCGAGGCCTGACCCCATCCCCTTGGCCCCGCCGTTCGCCCGGACGCGGGGCTTTTTTAATAGCGCACCGTAGGTGTGCCGTGCGCACCGGGAAAACCTCGCTCCCTCGTCATACCGCTGACTTATGCGCAACCGAGCCGGCATAGCCCAGCGCTACGCGCAGCCTGGTCGTCCCGCCCGCCTATGACGACTTACCGGCTCGCTCGCGATATTGCGCCGCCGCGCGCTCCAGCCAATCAGGCAGATCGCGTCGGCGCACGCCCTCGCGCTGCGCACGGGCCAGCTGCTCGAGCATGTACTGTCGCATCGGCTCGTCGCCTGCGGCTAGCGACAGCGCCAGGTCGCGATCGCTCCACTGACGGATACGGCGAAACAGCCACCAGTGGAAGTACAGCCCGGCGGCCGTGGTGACGACGATGATGAAGTAGTCCATGGCATTTCTCCTCGTTCGCCACGCTAATCCAGCCCCCTGCTGGCGCCAAGTGCGGCATTGCCGCAGGGCCGTGGACTAGTGGGCCGTTGAAAAACGTAGGCGACGACTGCATGGATGCAGGAGGTAGAGCGAAGCAGGAGCCCGAGCCGAGGCAGCCAGTGCAATACCGATGGCGGCCCCGCAAAAACAGGCGAGGACGCGCAGTTTACGAGTTGTAAATGAGCAGCCCGAGCCTGTTTTTAACGCAGCAATGGCAGCGCAGGTAGTTTTTCAACGCCTGCTAGGCTCTGTGCTAGGAGGAGCTAGATGATCCAGTGCAAGCGGGTTTATCTCGACGCCGCCGCGGACGACGGCCGCCGCGTGCTGGTCGACCGACTATGGCCACGTGGCCTGGTCAAGGACCGGCTGCCACTCGATGCCTGGCTGCCGCAAGTGGCGCCCTCCGCCGCGCTGCGCAAGGCCTTCGCTCATCGAGCGGCGGCTTTCGAGGACTTCCGCAGCGCCTACCGGCGGGAACTGGCCGGCCATCCCGAACACTGGCAACCGCTGCTGCACTGGGCCGCCAGCGGCCGCCTTACCCTGCTGTATGCCGCACGCGACGAGACGCACAACAATGCGCGGGTGCTGGCCGAGTTTCTCGAAGACGAGTTGGAGCGCAAAGGCTCGCCCAGTTCGCCGGTCTGTTACCAGGGCGAGTTCGGCGGCGGTTGACCGACGCCCGGTGCCGAGCTAGCCTGCAGCCTTTCCCGTCATACCGAAGCCTATTTCGATGACTTCCCTTACGCGCAGTCTCCACGCCGTCAACGCCGCCTCGCGCAGCGCTGTGGTCCTGCTTTGCGCGCCTCCACCTGTCTGCCGCGCCGGCACCCCTCCTCCCCCGCCGGCCAGCGTCTAAGCGGGCCACCCCCGCGACCATTTCGCTCCGTTCGTCATCGGTCTGACCGAGGCGCGTCTGCGCGCACGGAGCTCATGCGGATTTTTCGACAGGTGCTTCACCATGCGTTTCGATACCACGTCACTGGCCGCTTGCGGCTCGACGGCACTGTTCGTGCTGCTCTGGTCCGGCGGTGCGATCTTCGCCCGCCTGGGTCTTGATCACGCCTCGCCCTTCGCCTTTCTCATCCTGCGCTTCGCCCTTGCCTGCCTGACGCTGGCACTGATCGCCGCCTACTCGGGCACCTGGCTGCCCGAACGCGGCCTGCGCTGGCCCACGGCCAGGGCCGGGCTGCTGATGATCGGCGGCTACAGCCTGTGTTACCTGCTGGCGCTGGACAGCGGCATCACCCCCGGTGTGCTCGCCACCCTGCTCGGCGTGCAGCCGATCCTCACCCTGATGCTGCTGGAGCGGCGCGCCTCGCCGTTGCGCCTGGCCGGCCTGCTGCTGGCCCTGCTCGGCCTGGCGCTGATCGTCGGCGACAGCCTGCTGCATGCCTCGCTGCCGCTGGCCGGCGTGCTGCTGGCGCTCGCCGCGCTGGTCTGCATCACGCTCGGCGCCATCGCGCAGAAGGGTCTTAACCAGACGCCCATGCGCGCCCTGCCGCTGCAGTACGGCCTGTGCCTGGTGGCCAGCCTGGCGCTGCTGCCAACCCAGGAGTGCCGGGTGCAGTTCGATGTCGGCCTGCTCCTGCCGCTGCTGTGGATGGGCCTGGTGATCTCGGTGGGCGCGCAGCTGTTGCTGTACCGGCTGATCCGCGCCGGCAACCTGGTCAACGTCACCAGCCTGTTCTACCTGGTGCCGCTGGTCACCGCCCTGCTCGACTACCTGCTGCTAGGCAATCTGCTGTCGCCCAGTGCCATGGCCGGCATGGCGGCGATCCTGCTGGGCCTGGCGCTGGTGTTTCGCTTCGCCCCGCAAGGCCGGTAGCCTCCGGCCCGGCGTCACGCCGGGCCATCACTCCGGCTGCTGCAGCGCCTCGACCAGCGCCTTGAGAAAGCGCGCGGCCTCGCCGCCGGTGACGGCGCGGTGGTCGAAGGTCAGCGACAGCGGCAGGATCGGGTGCACCACCACCTGGCCATCGACCGCCACCGGCTCGTCGCGGATGCCGCCGGCGCCGATGATCGCCACCTGCGGCGGCACCACCACCGGGTTGGCGTAGCGGCCGAACAGAGTGCCGAAGTTGGACAGGGTCAGGGTCGCGCCCATCATCTCCTGCGGCGGGATGGAACGTGCGCGCACGTCGGCGCGCAGGCGTGCCACGCCCTCTTTCAGATCCTCGGCGCTGCGCGCGCCGACGTTGCGCAGCACCGGCACGAACAGGCCGTCCGGCGTATCCACGGCGATGCCCAGATCGAGCTGGGCATGGCGCTTGATCGACAGGTTCTTGCCATCGAACCAGCTGTTGAGCACCGGCTCCGCCTCACAGGCCACTGCGATGGCCTGGGCGATGCGCACCAGCGGGTCGCGCGCCTCGCGCCAGCGGTGCAGGTCGGCGTCGCCGACTATCACCACCGGCACCACCTCGGCATGCGCGCGGGCCATGTTCAACGCCATGCTGCGGCGTACGCCGCGCAGCTTCTCGCCGCCGAAACGCTCGCGCGCGCCCTGGCTGGCGCCCTCGACATCGGCGCGGGTGATCAGGCCGTCGGCGCCACTGCCCTGCACGGCAGCCAGGTCGACGCCGAGCTGACGCGCCAGCTGCCGTACCGCCGGCGTCGCCCGCGGCGCCAGGTGTTCGCGGGTGCTCGGCGCAGCGCCGACGAAGAAATTGTCCGCGCCAGCCTCGCCACCACCCTCCAGGCGCCCGACCACGGTGCCGGCATCGGCCTCGCCCTCGTAGGCGGCCAGCGGCTCGCCGACATGCAGAATGTCGCCCTCCTTGCCGAAGGTCTTCACCAGCACCCCGTCATAGGGCGCGGGGATGTCGACTATGGCCTTGGCGGTTTCCACCGACACCAGCAACTGGTCGGCCTTGACCGTGTCGCCGGCCTTGACGTGCCACTCGACGATCTCGGCTTCCTGCAGGCCCTCGCCCAGATCGGGCAGTTTGAAATATTTCATCGTGCGTTCTCCCGTCGATTCTGCCGATGCGCACGGCCCACCCTACGCGGCGCCGCGCGTATCACTGATTCAGGCGTACTCCAGCACCGTCTCGCAGGCGGCGAGGATGTCCTCGACACCGGGGATGTACAGCTGCTCCAGGCGATACAGCGGCGGCGGAATGTCCGGCGCGGTGACCCGCTGGATCGGCGCCTGCAGGTCGAGCAGCGCACGCTCGTACAGGCTGGCGGCGATTTCCGCGCCGACCGCGCAGCTCTTCGGCGCCTCGTGGACCATCACGCAGCGCCCGGTCTTGCGCACCGAGGCCTCCAGGGTGTCGAGGTCCAGCGGCTTGACGCAGGCGACGTCGATCACCTCGGCGGCGATGCCGCGCTCGGCCAGCCGATCGGCGGCCTGCAGCGTCTCGTGGATGCTCGCGCCCCAGCTGACGAGGGTCAGGTCGCTGCCCTCGCGCAGGGTGAAGCAGCTGTCCAGCGGCAGGCGCTTGCCGTCGTCGGCCAGCGGCTGCGGGTTCATGCGGTACAGCCGGGTGGGTTCGAGAAATACCACCGGGTCCGGGTCGTCGATGGCCGCCAGCAGCAGGCCGTAGGCGCGCGCCGGCGACGAGGGGATGACCACGCGCAGGCCGGGGATATGCGCCAGCAGCGCCTCGGTGCTTTCGCTGTGATGCTCGGGGGCGCGAATCCCGGCGCCCATCGGCGTGCGCAGCACCATGGGGCAGCTGAGGCGGCCGCGGGTACGATTGCGCAGGCGGCTGGCGTGGCAGATCAGGTGATCCAGGGCCGGGTAGATAAAGCCCATGAACTGGATTTCCATCACCGGTTTGAGCCCCTGCGCCGCCATGCCGACGCTGAGCCCGGCGATCATGGTTTCGGCCAGCGGGGTATCGATCACCCGCTTGAAGCCGAATGCATCGCGTAGCCCGGCGGTGGCGCGGAACACCCCGCCGTTGACACCGATGTCCTCGCCCAGCACCACGACGTTCTCATCCTCGGCCATGGCCCGGTGCAGGGCCAGGTTGACCGCCTCCAGCAGGCTGACCTTCTTTTCGCTCGGGGCTGGCTTCTCACTCATGGTCCACCTCCCGCCGCGCGGCACGTTCGCGCAGCCATTCGCGCTGCTCGGCCAGGGCCTGCGGCCATTTGCCGTAGACATGCTCCAGCGCATCCTCGACTGGCGCCGGCGTGGTCGCCTCGAAGGCCTCCACCGCGCGCTGCACCTCGGCCTGGCATTCGCCGACCAGGGCCTGCTCGCGCTGCGCATTCCATACGCCCTGGCGCACCAGGAAAGCCTGCAGGCGCGCCACCGGCTCCTCCTGCCAGGCCTGCTTGACCTCCTCGGCCGGGCGATAGCGCGTCGCGTCGTCGGCGGTGGTGTGATCGCCCAGGCGGTAGCTCAGGCATTCGATCAAGGTCGGCCCCTTGCCCTGGCGCGCACGTTCGAGCGCCACCTGCATGCGGTCGTAGACTGCCAGCACATCGTTGCCATCGACCTGCTCACCGGCAAAGCCGGCGCCGAGCGCCTTCTGCGCCAGGGTCGGCGCACCGCACTGGATGCGCCGCGGCACCGAGATGGCCCACTGGTTGTTGTTGACCACGAACACCACCGGCAACTGCCAGGCGCCGGCGACGTTGAGCGCCTCGAGAAAGTCGCCCTTGCTGGTGGCGCCGTCGCCGCAGGTGGTCACCGCCACGCGGTGCTGACCGCGGATCTTGAACGCGCTGGCCACGCCACAGGCATGCAGGGCCTGGGTGGCGATGGGCACGCAGAGCGGGAAGTCCTCGGCTACCGCCGGGTCGACATAGGCGCTGCCGCGCTCGTCGCCGCCCCAATAGAGCAGGATTTCCTCCATGCGCACACCGCGCATCACCTGCACCGCGGTGTCGCGGTAATAAGGCACCAGCACGTCGTCGGCCTGCATGGTCGCGCCGATGGCCACACCGATGGCCTCCTGGCCGATGGTCGGCGCGTAGGTACCAATGCGTCCAGTGCGCTGCAGCGCCACCGCCTTCTGGTCGAACAGGCGGGTCAGCAGCATCTGCCGGTACAGACGGATGAGTAGGTCGAAGTCGTCGCTCCAGGCCGGCAGCTCGGCACAGGGCGCACCGTCGGGAGCCAGATAACGGGTATGGGGTAACTTCAGCTTGTCGGGCATGGCAATCTCCTCGGCATCTTGTGGACACCTTGTTGACCCCGGGCTCGTGACCTGGGGAATGCGCGCCGTCCTGCGGGTAGGCCGGACGAACGCCCGGGCCTCAGGGCCCGTAAAGCAGACGCTCGGCCAGGCTGTCGGCGACTCGCGCCGGCGAGCGCTTGTCGGCCTGGGCGTGGGCGTAGATTTCCGTCAGGCGCAGGCTGATCTGCGCCAGGTGGGCGGTGATCGCCGCCAGCTCTTCGCCACGATGACGCAGCGCCACGTAGATCAGCCCACCGGCGTTGAGCACGTAGTCCGGCGCATAGAGAATGCCGCGCGCCTCCAGCTCGTCGGCGATCTCCGGGCTGGCCAGCTGGTTGTTGGCCGCCCCGGCCACCGCGGCGCAGCGCAGCTGGCCGACCGTCTGTGCGTTGAGCACGCCGCCCAGACCGCAGGGCGCGAGGATGTCGCAGGGCGTGGTGAGCAGCGCCTCGCTGGCGATCGGGTGAGCGCC
>NZ_JAODYT010000124.1:0-7107 GCF_029834875.1 Pseudomonas sp. GD04158
CATCCGCCCGACCCTGCAGAGCGAGTCGCATGGGCAGATCTTCGCCGTGGGCGACAGCGCCAGCCTCGACGGCATGCGCCGCAGCGGGCGCTTCGCGGTGCGGCAGGCGCCAGTGCTCACGGCCAACCTGCAGGCCGCCCTGGTCGGTCGACCGCTGCGGCCGTATCGCGCGCAATGGCAGAGCCTGGCCTTGCTGGCCACCGGCGATGGCGGAGCGCTGCTCGGTTGGCACGACTGGAGCGCGGGCGGGCAGCTGTATGGGCGCTGCAAGGACTGGCTGGACAGGCGTTTCATCCAGCGCCACCGGCTGGCTGGATGATGCGGCTCGCTGGTGGCGGCCATCTGCGACTAAAGTGTGATGGTGGTGGACCTTCCGGGGTGCTCGAATCGAAACCATCCTGCCCCAAGTGCGCGTCTCTGCCGCCGGGCCTGTCGATCACCTAGCCTGCTGCCCAGGCTGCGTGGGATGTTCGAGGAGAAATCGTCGTGACACCGTCCGCCTACAGCGCCTCACCGCGCCCAAGAACAAGAACTTCGAGGTCGGTCATGCAAGCTGCCTTTATCCGCTCGCCAATTGCCTTTGTCTTGCATGCATTGGGGCTGGCCGCGTTGATGCTGGTCTATCAGCAGACGCAGTTGCCATCCTATGTCAGCGTGCCGTCGTTCCTGCTCCTGGCACTGTGGCCCTGGCTGGGGCCCTGGCAGCGACGCGAGGATGCGTCGCAGTCCGCAGCGCGGCAAACCGCTGGCAACGAGTTCATCGAGCTGAGCCGCGGCCTGTCGCGGCACACCTGCCACAACGCGCTGTCCGCGGCCAAGGTCGCCCATGCGGTCAAGCTGCTGGCCGAGCGCCTGCAATCGCAGTTGGCGGCGGTGCAGCAGGTCAGCCAGGCGGCCGAGGCCATCACCCATACCGAACAGGACAGCGCCGCCCGCGCCGAGCAGACCCTCAGCGCCGCGCGCCAGGTACGCGATGCCAGCGCCAGCGGTCAGGCCGAACTCAGCGAGGCCATCGCCCGCATGCAGCAGCTCAGCGCACAGACCCTGGCCAGCCGGGAGCTGATCGACGGCCTGGGCAGTCGTACCGAGCAGATCGAGCAGGTCACCCAGGTGATCCAGTCCATTGCCAGCCAGACCAACCTGCTGGCGCTCAACGCCGCCATCGAGGCCGCGCGTGCCGGCGAGATGGGCCGCGGCTTTGCCGTGGTCGCCGACGAGGTGCGCAACCTCGCCGCGCGCACCGCCAGCGCCACCGGCGAGGTCAGCCAGATGGTCGCCGACATCCGTCAGCAGAGCGCTGCGGTGGTCGCCCATATCCAGCGCCAGAGCGTCGAGCTGGAACAGGCCGCGCAGCAGATCGAGTCGGCCGGCGGGCAGCTGCACGGCATCGCCGACCAGGCCGAGGAGGTCGAGCAGCAGGTGGCGCAGATCAGCGCCGGCACGGCGGACAATCATCAGCGTCTGGCCAGCATGTCCACCGCCGCGCTGCAGTTGCAGAGCGACGTGCAGGACAGCGAGGGCGAGACCCGCAAGCTGGCCGGTGCCGCCGAGCATCTGGTGGGGCTGGCGGAAACGGTCAGCGAGCAGCTCGCCGAAGTGGGCCTGGACGATTATCACCAGCGTGCCTACGACCTCGCCCGCGAAGGGGCTGCGGCCATCGCCGCGCAGTTCGAACAGGACCTGCAGGCCGGACGCATCGGCATCGACGAACTGTTCGATCGCAACTACCAGCCGATACCCGGTACCCAGCCGCAGAAATATCGCACCCGCTTCGACCAGTATGCCGATCAGGTTCTGCCGGCCTTGCAGGAGCCTCTGCTCAAGCGCCATGAAGGGCTGGTATTCGCCATCTGCACCACGCCGGAAGGCTATGTGCCGACGCATAACGCCGCCTTCAACCATCCGCCCACCGGCGATGCCGCGGTGGATGCCGCCAAGAGCCGCGGCAAGCGCCTGTTCAACGACCGCACCGGCATCCGTTGCGGCAGCCACAGGCAGGCGCTGCTGCTGCAGACCTACATGCGCGATACCGGCGAGCTGATGCACGACCTGTCGGTGCCGATCATGGTGCGCGGGCGGCATTGGGGCGGCTTGCGTCTGGGCTATCGGCCGGAGCCGTAGGGTGCGCTGAGCGCACCGCTGGCTGCCGTTCGGTTAAGGGTGCGCATGGCGCACCCTGCGGGTCGACTTGGTTGGCACGGGCAGGATTGTTTAGCTGGCGCATAACCAAGCGTATGAAAATCCCGATTTAACGCACGTCAAACCCTGTGCGACGCTGCCAAGCCATGAACTCCCCGGCCTGCCAAGTCCATGTTCCGCTCCACCGCGCCCCGGCGCGGCGCCGCCTGCTCGAGCGGCTCAACCCGCTGCTGACCATCATCCTCGCCTTCTGGGCGCTGTGGCATTGCCGCCACGCGCGCCCGCCGGACATCGTCCCCACCCGCTGACTCCGATGGCTGCGCCATGTCCGCAGCCGCTGATGCCCATTTGTCTGCCTGTGCAACCTGTTCGAGAATCGAATGGGCCGTGCGGACACCGAGCGCCCGACTGGCGCAAGCGAGTGCGATATGACGACTTTCGCCCCCGCGCAGGAAGCCTTGGACTTCCTCGCGCACAACCCCGATATCGAGCTAATCGAGCTGTTCATCCTCGACGCCAATGGCGTGCCGCGCGGCAAGCTGCTGCACCGCGAGGAGCTGCTGGCGCTGTACCAGAGCGGCCGGCCACTGCCGAGCACCATGCTCGGCCTGTCCATCCAGGGTGAGGACGTCGAGGACTCCGGCCTGGTCTGGGAGGTGGGCGATATCGACTGCCGCGCCTACCCGCTGCCCGGCAGCCTGGTGCGCCTGCCCTGGCGGCAGATCCCCACCGCCGCGGTGCAGGTATCGATGCACCCCAGCGAAGGCCTGCCGGCCACGCCGGCCGATCCGCGTCAGTTGCTGGTGCGGGTGATCGAGCAGCTCGAGGCCGACGGCTACCACCCGGTGATGGCCTGCGAACTGGAGTTCTACCTGCTCGATCAGAAACGCGATGCCCAGGGCCGCCCGCAGCCGGCGCTGGACGCCGACGGCGGTCGCCCGCGGCAGACCCAGGTCTACGGCCTGCGCGAGCTGGAACAGATCGAGCCGTTCTTGCGTGATCTCTACGCGGCCTGCAAGGCCCAGGGCATCCCGGCGCGCACGGCGATTTCCGAATACGCTCCCGGCCAGGTCGAGATCACCCTGGAACACGGCCCGGCGCTGGCGGCGATGGACCAGGCGGTGCGCTACAAGCGCCTGGTCAAGGGCGTGGCCCACGCCCACGGCATGCAGGCCTGCTTTATGGCCAAGCCGTTCGATGATCTGGCTGGCACCGGCATGCATATGCACGTCAGCCTGGCCGACGGGCAGGGCAACAATCTGTTTGCCAGCGAGGATCCTTCGGGTACGCCGCTGCTGCGCCAGGCGGTCGGCGGCATGCTCGCCAGCCTGCTCGATTCGCTGCTGCTGTTCTGCCCCAACGCCAACTCCTACCGGCGCTTCCAGGCCAACAGCTACGCGCCGCTGGCGCCGACCTGGGGCGTGGACAACCGCACCGTCAGCCTGCGCGTGCCGGGCGGCCCGGCGCCGACCCGGCATGTCGAGCACCGCATCTGCGGCGCCGACGCCAACCCCTATCTGGCCGCGGCGGCGATCCTCGCCGGCATCCACCGCGGCATTCGCGAGGGGCTCGATCCGGGTGAGCCGGTGCAGGGCAACGGCTATGCCCAGGCCAAGGAGCTGCTGCCCACCGACTGGCTGACTTCGATCCAGGCGCTGGAGCGCTCCGGCTGGGCGCGCGACGCCTTCGGCGCGGAGTTCCTCAAGGTGTTTCTCGCGGTCAAGCGCGCCGAGTATCGCCAGTTCATGGGCGAGGTCGGCGAGCAGGACTGGCGCTGGTATCTGAGTAACGCCTGAGTAGGGTGCGCTGGGCGCACCGAACCCATACATGGTGCGCACGGCGCACCCTACGGCGTATAGCCGCTTCGAGGACTTTGCAATGAACGCCATCACCCAACCCGTCAAACCCGCCGCCGAGCGCGCGCCGTCCTATTACTCGGCCTCGCTCAACTTCGAGACCGACTACCCGACGCTGCAGGGCAGCGTGACGGTGGACGTGGCCATCATCGGCGGCGGCTTCACCGGCATCGCCACGGCGGTGGAGCTGGCCGAGCGCGGCCTGAAAGTGGCCGTGGTGGAAACCAACAAGGTCGGCTGGGGCGCCAGCGGGCGCAACGGCGGCCAGGTCACCGGCAGCCTGTCCGGCGACGAGGCCATGCGCAAGCAGATGCGCAACACGCTGGGCGAGGAGGTGGACGACTTCATCTGGCACCTGCGCTGGCGCGGCCACGAGATCATCAAGAACCGCGTGGCCAAATACGGCATCGACTGCGACCTCAAGCACGGCCATCTGCACGCGGCGATGAAGCCCAGCCATATGGACGAGCTCAAGGCTTCCTTCGAGGAGGCGCTGCGCCGCGGCATGGGTGACGAGGTGACCCTGCTCGACGCCGACGGCGTGCGTGCGCAACTGGGCAGCGAGCTGTACTGCGGGGCGATCAGAAACACCCGCAACATGCACCTGCACCCGCTCAACCTGTGCATCGGCGAGGCCAGGGCCGCCGAGAGCCTGGGCGCGCTGATCTTCGAGCATTCCGAGGTGCTGGATATCGTCCACGGCGCGCGTCCGGCGGTGGTCACCCGCGGCGGGCGGATCGAGGCCAAGCAGGTGCTGCTGGCCGGCGACGTCTACCACAAGCTGGAGCGGCGCAAGCTCAAGGGCCTGATCTTCCCGGCCATGGGCGGCATCGTCACCACCGCGCCGCTGGGCGAGCTGGCGAAAGAGATCAACCCGCAGGACCTGGCGGTGTACGACTGCCGCTTCGTGCTCGACTACTACCGCCTCACCGCCGATGGTCGCCTGCTGTTCGGCGGCGGCTGTAACTACTCCGGGCGTGATTCGCGGGATATCGCCGGCGAGCTGCGCCCGTGCATCGAGCGCACCTTCCCGCAGCTCAAGGGCGTGCAGATCGACTACCAGTGGAGCTGCGCCATGGGCATCGTGATGAACCGCATTCCGCAGCTGGGCAAGCTGTCGAGCAACGTCTGGTATTGCCAGGGCTACTCCGGCCACGGCATCGCCACCACCCACATTATGGGCGAGATCATGGCCAAGGCCATCACCGGCGACCTGGAGCAGTACGACACCTTCGCCGCCTGCAGGCACATCAAGGTGCCGCTGGGCGACCAGCTCGGCAACCCGATGCTGGCCGCCGGCATGTGGTACTACCAGATGCTGGAGAAGCTGCGCTGAGCACGGCGCGTCAGTGACGGCTGCCCGGCTGCGCACCTTCGGCACCTGCTGCGCGCAGGCCGACGAGGTTCGGCATGCGGCTGCGGATCAGCTCGGCGAACAGGCGCAACTTGGCCGGGTAGCTGCGCGCATGTGGGTAGATCAGGTAGACCGGCAGGGGCGCGGCCTGCCATTGCGGGATCAACTGGACCAGGCGGCCTTCCTCGATATCGCGGGCGACTATCCAGGCCGAGCTGACGCAGGCGCCGAGCCCGGCGAGCGCGGCGCTGCGCAGGGCATAGAGGCTGTCGGTGCTCATCCGCGGCTGGATCGCAAAGCGGTGCGAGCGACCGTCACGCAGGCAGGTCAGCACCACCTCGTCGGTGTAGTAGGTGCGTAGTGCCAGCCAGGGCAGGCGCTGCAGCTGTTCGGTCGATGCGGCCAGCGGCTCGTCGCCGAGCAGCTCCGGCGCCGCGACCACGATCCGCGGCACTTCGCCGAGGCGGATGGCGACCACCGACGGGTCTTCGATGAAGCCGACCTGAATCGCACAGTCGATGCCCTCGGCGGTGAAGTCGGGGCTGCGATCGTGCAGCACCCACTCCACGCTCACCTTCGGGTAGCGACGCAGGTACTCCCCCAGCGGGGCGATCAGCTGGTCCTGGCCGAAGGCGTGAGGCACCTGCACGCGCAGCGTGCCGCGAGGGTCTTCGCGTGCGCCGATCAGCTCGTCCTCCATCTCCGTCCAGCTTTCCAGCACCTGCCTGGCGTAGGTGTAGCAGCGCTCGCCATCGCCGGTCAGCTGCATGCCGTGGGTGGTGCGGTTGAGCAGCTGCAGGCCCAGCGAGCGCTCCAGCGTCTGCAGGCGACGGCTGACGGTGGGCTGCGTGGTGTTCAGCTGCGCGGCGGCGGCCGACAGGCTGCCGGCGTCGACGATGCGGATGAAGGTGCGCAGCAGTTCGATGCGATCGAGGCTGGTGACGAGTTCGCTCATACGTAAAGTGCATAACTGATTTGCCTGGAAGGCTACTACAGCGCCTTTCGATACGCGATGAGAATGATGCCCTCGTTCAAGCCTCTGGGAAAACGCTCATGACCTCGACACCTTGCTCCCCCGCGCTGGCGCACAGCGCACCCGCGTTATCGCGCGGGCTCGTGCTTCTCCTGGCCACGGGGGCCGGGCTGAGCGTCGCCACCCTCTACTACAGCCAGCCGATGCTGGGTGTGCTGGGCGCCGACATCCAGGCTGGCGAGCGTGCCGTCGGCATGGTGCCGATGCTGACGCAGCTCGGCTACGCCCTGGGCATCCTGCTGCTGGCGCCGCTGGGGGACCGCTACGACCGGCGGCGGATCATCCTGGCCAAGGCCGGCATGCTGATGCTGGCCCTGCTGCTGAGCAGCATTGCGCCGGGCGTGGGGGCCCTGCTGGTCGCCAGCCTGGCCATCGGCCTCGCCGCCACCATGGCCCAGGACATCGTCCCGGCCGCCGCCACCATGGCCCCGGAGAACGAGCGCGGCACGGTGGTGGGCACGGTGATGACCGGTCTGCTGCTCGGCATTCTGCTGTCGCGGGTGATGAGCGGACTGATCGCCGAGCAGTTCGGCTGGCGCGCGGTGTATGGGGTGGCGGCAATCTCCATCGCGCTGTTCGCCATCGGTGCCTGGCGGGGCCTGCCGCGCTTCGCCGCGACCACCTCGCTGGGCTATGGCGCGCTGCTTGGCTCGATGCTCAAGCTCTGGTCGCGCTATCCGGCCCTGCGCCGCGCGGCGCTGGCCCAGGGGCTGTTGTCGGTGGCG
>NZ_JAODYT010000125.1:0-7007 GCF_029834875.1 Pseudomonas sp. GD04158
GGGGTGCAAGCTCCGCGTTGTCGCCAGCTTCCGGCTGCGGTTGCATGGCGCCGCGCAGATGCTGCTCGAACTGCACCACGATGCCTTCCCAGCTGAGGTGACTGGCATGGCGGCGCGCATTCAGACGTATGCGACGCAGCGTTTCCGCATCTGCCAGCGCCTGGCAGGCGATTTCGCAGAAGCCGTTTTCGTCGCCAGGGCGGGCTAGCAGGCCGTTATGACCGTGGTGGATATGCTGGGCCGCGGCAGCCTGGTCGAAGGCCACGACGCCAAGGCTCGAGGCCAGGGCTTCCAGCACCACGTTGCCGAAGGTTTCCGACAGGCTGGGAAAGAGGAACAGATCGCCCGAGGCGTAGTGCATGGCCAGCGCCTCGCCACGCTGCAGCCCGCAGAACAGGGCATCCGGCAACTGTGCCTGCAGACTGGCGTGCAGCGGCCCGTCACCGACCAGGATCAGGCGCATGCGCCTTTGCGGGTGCGCCTGCTGCAAGGCGCGAAAGGCCTTTACCAGCAAACCGAGGTTCTTCTCCGCAGCCAGACGCCCGACATGCAGCACCGCCATATCGTCCGGCCCCAGGCCCCAGTGCTTGCGCAGCTCGTCGCAGCGTCTGCCGGGGTGGAACAGCTGGCTGTCGACGCCGCGGGCGAGCAGGGCCAGGCGCTCGAAGTCGCGGCGCTGCAGCTCCACCTTCTGGCCGATGCTAGGCACCAGGGTCATCTGCGTGCGGTTGTGAAACCAGCGCAGGTAGTTGGTCAGGGCGCGGGTCAGCAGGCCGAAGCCATAGTGCCCAGTGTACTGCTGGAAATTGGTGTGAAAACCACTGACCACCGGAATCGCCAGGCGCCTTGCCGCACGCAGGGCGGAGAGCCCCAAAGGGCCTTCGGTGGCGATGTAGAGCACGTCCGGGCGCTGGCGTTTCCAGCGCCTGAGCAGTTTGTGCAGCGACGACTGGCCCCACTGCAGGCCGGGGTAGCCGGGCAGCGGCCAGCCGCGGGTCAGCAGCAGTTCGGGATCCGGCTGTGGTGCGCTGTCGTGCGCCTGCCGCGGGCGTATCAGCTGCACGCGGTGGCCTCGGCTGCGCAGCCCATCGACCAGGCGGCCGAGGGTGTTGGCGACGCCGTTGATTTCCGGCGGGAAGGTTTCGCTGATCAGGGCGATATGCAGAGTGGGAGCGTCCATGTACGCAGTCTCTGCCGCGGTGATGTAGTGAAGGTGACGCTTTTGTTGCGTTTATATGTCGGTCGAGCCGGCCGTGTCCTGGTTCACGCTGCCCGGTGTGCGCAGAGGCGGTGCCGAGTATGCGATTGATCGTGGCGGGCCTAGACTGCTGTCGATTACAGGAGAGTGCCATGGCTTACAACAACGACAACGCCCAGGCTTTTCGCCGCGATTACCGCGCCGCCATCCATCCGCTGTACAACCCCTGGCTGCATGCAGCCTTCGTCCTGACCTACGGTCTGCTGTGCATGGGCTTGCTGTGGCGTACGCTGGATGCGGTTGCCGCCTGGCAATGGCTGCTGGTGCCGGCCACGCTGGTGTTCTTCAGCTGGGGCGAGTATCAGGTGCACAAGCGTCTTGGCCACAACAAGACGCGCTTCGGCAGACTCTTCTACAAGCGCCATACGGGCGATCATCACAGCTTCTTCGTCGAGACGCTGATGCCGTACGAGACTCCGCGCGACTGGCGCGTGATCTTGTTTCCGGCCTGGCTGATCGTGCTGTTCAGCCTGCCGACCTTCGCCGCCTGGTGGCTGCTGTCTCACCTCGATGGCAACCTCGCCGCGCTGTTCGCCGGCAGCATGCTGCTGGGCTACATGAGCTACGAACTGGTGCATGCCTGCGAGCATCTGCCGGCCGAGCACCCGGTTTCGCGCTTGCCATGGATTCGCCAGATGCGCCGCCTGCATGCGCTGCACCACCGCCGCGAGCTGATGGATTCGCGCAACTTCGGCATCGTCCATCCGCTGATGGACTGGTTGTACGGCACGCTGTACTGGGAGCCGCAGGCGATCGTCCAGCAGAACCGCCAGCAGCACCGCATCCTTGTCGCGCGCTCTGCCGAGCAGGTGCTGGCCTACGCCGCCGCGCCGTCCCACTGGCCCGAGTGGCACCCGTCATCGCTGCGCATCTACGGGCGCGAAGGCGCCTTGCTCACCGGCGAGCGCTTCGAGGAAGACATTCACGCCGGCGGCCGCGCCGGGCATCTGCGCTGGGAAGTGCTCGAGCATCAGCCTGCCCGTCGCTGGCAGGCCAGTGCACGGGGCGATCATGGCCTGCAGTTGCTGCTGACCTACGAGTGCCTGGAGGTCGAGGGTGGCTGCGAGTTCGTGCGTACCCTCGAGTACGGTTTCGACAGCTGGCTGATGCGGCTGGCCAACCTGCTGCTGATGCGCAGGCGCATCGAGGGCGAGTCGCAGGCCTCGCTGCGCGCGCTGCGGCAGGTACTGACGCGCGGCTAGCCCTGCGCGCCGCGCTCGCGCACCCAGAACAGCGTGGCGCCGGCCACTGCGGCTGGCATCATCAGGATGTTCAGCCCCGGCACCAGCAAGGCGGCGTAGGTGATGCCGCCGAAACTCAGGCTCTGCCAGCGCTTCTCGCGCAGCCAGGCGAGCATGTCCTGCCAGCTCATCTTGTGGTTGTCGGCCGGGTAGTCGATGTACTGCACCGCCATCATCCACACGCCGAACAGCAGCCACAGCGGCGCGGCGATCAGGTTCACCACCGGAATGAAGCTGAGGATCAGCAGGGCCAGTGCCCGCGGCAGGAAGTAGGCCAGCTTGCGCAATTCGCGACCAAGCGTGCGCGGCACCATGGCCATCAGCTCGGCCCAGCTGAAGGCGGGAAAGTTGTCCTCGCCGCGCACCACCACCTCCACCTTCTCGGCGAGAAAACCGTTGAACGGCGCGGCGATGATGTTGGCCAGCAGAGTGAAGGTGAAGAACACCATCAGCAGCACCAGCACCACGAACAGTGGCCAGAGTATGTACTGCAGAAAGCTCAGCCAGCTCGGCAGGCTGGGCATGAAGGTATCGACCCAACCGCCGAACTGCTGCACGGCGAAACCGATCAGCGTGGCGAAGAGGATCAGGTTGACCGCCAGCGGCAGCAGCACGAACAGGCGCAAGCCTGGGCTGAGTACCAGTTTCAGGCCTTCACGCAGGTATTGCGGGCCGGACAGGACGGGGGCGGCGGGCATGATGATCTCCTGAGTGGTGGATGCGCGCGACCATACCGACTTCGCGGGCGTGGCGAAAGTTTCCGCGCCCCTCAGTGTGTTTCGGCAGCGCCCGACGGCTCGAACATCACGACCTGATTGCGCTTGCGTTTGGCCTGGTACATGGCGCTGTCGGCGGCCTTGATCAGCGCCTCGCTGTCCGTGGCGTGCTGCGGGCAGAGGGCGATGCCGACACTGGGCGTGACAAAATCGATGCTGTGTCCGGCGATCTCGAACGGTGCGCCAAGGCTGCCGAGCAGGCGCTCGCCCAGCGCCCGGGCTGCTTCGGCGGTGGCCTGTGGCATGAGCAGGGTGAATTCGTCGCCCCCCAGGCGGTAGAGCTTGCCGGGTTGCCGCAGGCCATGCTGCAGCCTGGCGGCGATGGCGCAGAGCAGGGCATCGCCGGCGTCGTGGCCATACTGGTCGTTGACCTGCTTGAAGTGGTCCAGGTCGATGAAGAACAGCGCCAGTACGCTGCCTTCGTTCAGGGCCTGCTGCAGATCCCCCTGCAACTGCTCGTGGAAGGCCTTGCGGTTGCCCAGGCTGGTCAGCGGGTCGCGATAGGCGAGGTCATGCAGATGACGCTGGTGCGCGGCGCGCTCGGAAATGTCGCGCAGGATGCCGCGATAGCCGACGAAGGTCCCGTCCTGGGTATGGATCTGCGACAGTCGCCCCTCGAAGTCGCCCAGGCTGCCATCGGCACGACGCAGCTGCAGGTTGAAGCCGCTGAGACTGCTGTCCTGCTGCGCCTGCTGGAAGGTGGTCTCGGCCTGTTCGACCTTCTCCGTCAGCAGCAGCTGGGTGAAGGGCATGTTCAGCAGCTCCTCGCTGCGATAGCCGAGGGACAGTTCCATGCCGCGATTGACCCGGGTGAAGCGTCCCTCTGTGTCCACCTCGAAGTAGCCGTCCTGGATCGACTCGAGGATCGCCCGGTCGCGCTCCTCGCTCTGATCGAGACGTTCGAGCATCTGGTTCAGCGCGGCGGCCAGCTCGCCCAGTTCGTCATTGCCCAGGCTGCTCACCCGAGGCAGGCGAGCCTGCTGCCCGATACCGGCGATTTCCCGGTTTAGGCGTTCCAGACGGTGCAGGACCCAGTACTCCAGGCCGAGATAGACCAGGCCGGCGGCAGCCAGGGCGATGAGGAAGCTGACGCTGAGGAAGAACTCGATGGCCTCCTTGCCCTTGTGGTAGTTGATGCGCTGAGAGGTCAGCTGCAGACGCAACTCTGGCTCGTCGTCGCTGTTGTTGAGCAGCAGCTCGATCTGTTGCTGCTGCTCGTCCAGCAGCCTGCGTGGGCCAAGCTCGGCGGTGAATGTCTGGCGCTCCGGCAGCAGCTGCCAGCCCTTCGGGTCGACGCCCGCGGGGAGCAGGTGCAGACTGCTGTCGGGCAATTGCCGGTCCAGCGCATGCAGGCGCTGCCCGTCGAGAAAGCGGCCGGCCAGCAGTGTGCCGACAGCGCTGGCGGTGCCCTGGCTGTTGCTCACGGCGCTGCTCACCAGCAGCACGGGCACGCCCTGGATCAGCAGCACCTGGCCGGTTCTGAACTGCGCATCGCTTTGGTGCCGAAGCAGATTCAGGCGCTGGCTGCGGCTGTAGATATCGCTGCGCAGGCTGGCAATGCTGCGTGGCCGGTCGTGGCCGACCGGCAGCAGGTCCGCCAGGTCGGGCGGCGCCCACTGTTCCAACACCAGTTTGCCGGCATCGTCGAACAGCGCCATGAAGTCGAAGTCGTAGTTGGCCAGCTGCAGGCTGTCGAGATTCTGCCGCAGGTAGAGGCTGGCGTTGCCGCGGCCCTGAGCCAGCTCGTAGCTGGGGTCCCACCAGGCATAGCTGTGCAGCAGGCCGGTGGTGCGTTCGATATGGCCGAGCAGGATCAGGTGAGCCCTGTGCGCCGTTTCCTGGAGGCGCTGCTTGTCTTGCTGGTCGAAGCGGCTCAGCAGCAACTGGTTGGACAGCAACTGAACGAGCAGCAGGGTCAGGAGCAGTAGCGGGGCGAATAGCGAGAACAGTCGTCTGCGCAGGGTCATGGCGGGCGTTCGTCCCTGAAAGCGATGCGCCCAGTATAGTCAGGCCGCGCCTTTGGCCAGGTGATAGCGGCGCTCTATGCCGCAAATTGGCAATGGGTATTTCCGCTTCGCCAGCGGCCCCGATAGCCTTGCGCCCAGTTTCCCGTTTGCGGGGCTCTCATCCTTCCAAGCCTTCCCCTAGCGCTTCGAGAGTCCCTTTTTATCTGGCCTGCCGGCCCTGTGGCCTGCGAGGAGTTAGTCATGTCTGCCGTTCGTCATGCCCGCGTCATCATCCTGGGTTCCGGTCCTGCCGGTTACAGCGCCGCGGTTTACGCTGCGCGCGCCAACCTCAAGCCACTGCTGATCACCGGCATCCAGGCTGGTGGTCAGCTCACCACCACTACCGAGGTGGACAACTGGCCGGGCGATCCCCACGGCCTCACCGGGCCGGCGCTGATGCAGCGCATGCAGGAGCACGCCGAGCGTTTCGACACCGAAATCGTCTTCGACCACATTAACGCCGTGGACCTGGCCGGCAAGCCCTTCACCCTGGTCGGTGACGGCGGCACCTATAGCTGCGACGCGCTGATCATCGCCACTGGCGCCAGTGCGCGTTACCTCGGCCTGCCCAGCGAAGAGGCCTTCATGGGGCGCGGCGTTTCGGCGTGCGCCACCTGCGATGGCTTCTTCTATCGCGGCCGCGAAGTGGCAGTGGTCGGCGGCGGCAATACCGCGGTGGAAGAGGCGCTGTATCTGGCCAATATCGCCAGCAAGGTGACCCTTATCCATCGTCGCAACGGGTTTCGCGCCGAGAAGATCCTGCAGAACAAGCTGCAGGAGCGCGTGGCCGAGGGCAAGATCGAGCTGCAGCTCAATGCCGAGGTCGACGAAGTGCTCGGCGATGCCAGCGGCGTCACCGGTGTGCGTCTGAAGCAATACGGCGGTGCTTATCGCGAGCTGAAGGTGGACGGCCTGTTCGTCGCCATCGGCCATACGCCCAACACCAGTCTGTTCGAAGGCCAACTGGCGCTGAGAGACGGTTACCTGGTGGTCAATGGTGGGCGCGACGGCAATGCCACCGCCACCAGCATTCCCGGCGTGTTCGCCGCCGGCGATGTGGCCGACTCCGTGTATCGCCAGGCCATTACCTCGGCCGGTGCCGGCTGCATGGCGGCGCTGGATGTGGAGCGCTATCTCGACGGGCTCTGAGACCGGGTAGAAATCGTAGGGTGCGCTGTGCGCACCGAGGTTTGCAAAAAACGTAGCCCAGATTCACGGTGCCCGTGGAACGCAGGTGTGCGCGGCGCACCCTACGGGCGTCCGTATCAATCCACAGGTTTCAATCCGGCCAGTGCCAGGGCGGCTCGTCCAGCATGCCCTGGCCGCGGATGCTGGTCTGGCCGAGCTGCTTGTCCAGTTTCAGGGTGTTGCATTGCGGGCTTTCCTTGAGCGTGGCGATCAAGTGGCTGGCGTGGGATACCACCCACACCTGGGTCTGCTTCGAGGCGGCGATGATCAGGCGACCCAGTGCCGGCAGCAGATCCGGATGCAGGCTGGTTTCCGGTTCGTTGAGCACCATCAATGATGGCGGCCGTGGCGTGAGCAGGGCAGCGACCAGCAGCAGGTAGCGCAGGGTGCCGTCGGACAGTTCGGCGGCGCTCAGGGGGCGCAGCAGGCCTTCCTGGCGCAGCTCGACGGCGAAGCGTCCGCCGGCCTGGAAATCGATATGCAGGCGGCTGCCGGGAAAGGCGTCGTCGATGGCGGCGTCCAGCGCGGCGCGGTCGCC
>NZ_JAODYT010000126.1:0-6922 GCF_029834875.1 Pseudomonas sp. GD04158
TTGCCGAGGCCCTGGATGGCGATGCGCAGCCCCTCCAGGTCATCGCTGCCGAGGCGCGCCTGGGCGGTGGCCCGTATGCCGGCGAACACCCCCAGCGCGGTATGCGGCGAGGGGTCGCCCTCACTGGTGGTGCTGGTGGCGTGGCGGGTGTGCTGGGCGATGCAGTCCATGTCGAGGCTGGAGGTGCCGCTGTCCATGGCGGTGATGTAGTGACCGCCCAGCGTCTCGATGAAGCGCCCGAAGGCCTCGAACAGCGCCGCACGATTGGCGACATGCGGCGGGCGGATGATCACCGCCTTGCCGCCGCCGTGATCGATGCCGGCCAGGGCGGCCTTGTAGCTCATGCCCTGGGCCAGGCGCGCGGCATCGCGGATGGCACTCTGCTCGTCGGGGTAGGCCAGATAACGGCAGCCGCCGAGAGCCGGCCCGAGTCGGGTGTTGTGAATGGCGATGACGGCCTTGAGGCCGGTGGCCGGATCCTGGGCCAGGTGCAGGGCCTCGAGGCGGGCGGCTTCCATCATGCTGAACATGGGCTCGCTCCCGGTCTGAGTTCAGGACTGAGTATAGGTGACCTGCACTGGACGGGAGCGACGCGTCGGACTACAAGAGCACAAGCCAATGGAGGAAGCCATGAGCCCACGCCAAGCCTGCCTGCAGTGCCTGCAACGCGATCCGCCCGCCCTGTTCGAAGCGGCGCTGTGGATCGCAGCGGAACATGATGCCCAGTTGCAACCGGCCCGGGTGCTCGACGAGCTGCAGGGGTTGCAGCTGCAGGTCAGCGCCGGCCTGCCCGCGCTGCCCGCCCGCGAGCTGGCCCAGCCGCTGCTGCGCCGCCTCGCCGAGCTGGACTATCAGGAAGATGACGAAGGCATGACGCGGCCGCAGCATGCCCTGCTGCACAAGGTGCTGCGCAACCGCCGCGGGCAACCGCTGGTACTGGCGCTGATCGCCCTGGAACTGGCGCGACGGCTGGACATCCCCCTGCAGGGGGTGAACTTCCCCGGCCACTTCCTGCTGCGCGTACCCGGCGCCGACCATCTGCTCGATCCCTGTGGCGGGCGCCGCTTGTACACCCGCGACTGTCGGGACCTGCTCCACCGCCAGCTCGGCCCGAATATCGAGTTGAGCGCAACGCACCTGCAGACCGCCGACGCCCCTGCCATGCTGCAACGCCTGTCGCGCAACCTGCGCCTGCTGCACCTGCAGCACGATGATGCCCTGGCTGCGCTCAAGGATGCCGAGCGTGTCCTGCAGCTTGGCCCGCCAAGCCTGGTCGATCACCTGGCTCGCGCCGATGTCTATCAGCAGCTGGACTGCCCGCAGGGCGAACGCTACGACCTCGAACGCGCGCTGCTGTTCTGCGAAGACGAAGGTTTGCGCCTGCAATTGCAGCAGCGTTTGCGCGGTCTGGAAAGCGCAGCGGCATTGCACTGAAAAGCCTCTGCCCCGGGGCTTCAGCAGGCATCCGAGATTTTCTCAGCCATCCCTTGAACTGCTTTTTCTTCAACTACACTGCGAAGAACTCGGCGCTCTGCCAGTACCTGGGTGCTGCCGATCAGGCACTGTTCTCATTCTGTGTGGGGATGAAGATGCGAAAGCTCCTTGGTATGTCGTTATTGGCGGCACTCATCGGGACTGCCGCATGTTCCAACACGCTGGTGGCGCCCGAGCAGTACTCGGGTTTCCTGCAAGATTACAGTCGTCTCAGCGAACAGCAGTCACCCTCCGGGGCAAAGGTGGCACGCTGGGTCGATCCGGATCTGCAGGTCGCTCGTTACAACCAGTTGTTGCTCGAGCCCAGTCAGTTCTACCCAACGCCCCAACCAAGTCCACGACTGTCGCAAGATACGCTGCGAGACATCACCCAGTATTTCGATGCGGCACTGCGCCGCGAGCTGGGCAAGGTCATGCCGCTTACCGACACGCCTTCCGCCGGCACCCTGGTGCTGCGCCCTGCCATCACAGCCGTCTCGGCGTCCACTGAAGGCCTGCAACCCTACGAAGTCATTCCCGTTGCCCTGGTGGTGGCTGCCGCGAGCACGGCGGCCGGGACACGCGACCAGCAGGTGGAGATCGCTACCGAGGCGGCGGTGATCGACGCGCAGAACAGCCGCGTCGTCGCACAGGTCGTGCGCAAGGGTACGGGCCTTAATCTGGAGAACGATCACCAGGTACTCAGCGTCGAGAACGTCAAGCCAGTGATTGATGGCTGGGCCAGCGATATGCGCCAGTCCATCGAGCAGCTCAGGGCGAAACGTTAGGACCAATTGCTCGGTGCCGCCGCGAACCAGCCGAGCGGCACCGCCCAGACTGTCTTCTGAACGAATGATTCGGGGGCCGTATGCTGGACTACTTCGCCTTGGGTGTACTGATATTCGCCGCCGTGGTTCTGTTCTACGGCGTCATCGCGATTCATGACATTCCCTATGAGATCGCGGTGCATCGCAACCATCCGCAGCAGGATGCCATCCACGTGGCGGGCTGGATCAGCCTGTTCACTCTGCATGCGATTTGGCCGTTCCTGTGGATCTGGGCGACCCTCTACCGGGAGGATCGCGGCTGGGGCTTCGCCACCACGCCCAAGGTGGATCAGACGCGCCTGCAGCAGCTTGAACAACAGGTGGCCGAGCTCACCGCCCGCCTGGATGCACTGGAACGACCGGCCGCCGAAGCACCGTTCGAGGCGAGGGACTAAGCCATGGACCTGCTGCTGATACTGACCTACACCGCCATCTGTGTTGCCATCTTCAAGATATTCAGGATTCCGTTGAACAAGTGGACGGTGCCCACTGCAGTACTCGGCGGTATCGTGCTGATCGGCACACTGATCTTCCTGATGAACTACAACCACCCCTATTCCGAGGTCACGCGCAGCTACTTCGCCAGCACCCCGATAGTGCCGGCCGTGAGTGGCCAGGTGATCGAGGTACCGGTACTCGGTAACCACATGCTGGAAAAGGGCGACGTGATCTTTCGCATCGACCCCACCCCCTTCGAAAATCGCGTGCGGTCTATCAAGGCCCAGTTGGTGTCGGCCAGGGGTGACCAGTTTCGCGCCAGTGAACTGGTCAAGCGCAATCTGGGCAACCGGCGCGACCTGGACATCACCACCGCTCGCGTGGACGACCTGCAGGCGCAGCTCAATATCGCCCAGTTCGAGTTGGACAACACGGTGGTGCGGGCACCATCGCGCGGCTATGTGACGCAGGTGGTGCTGCGCCCGGGTATCTACGCAACGAAGATGCCGCTGCGTCCTTCGGCGATCTTCGTGCCCCATGAGGACTACGCTTACGTTGCCTGGATGCGCCAGAACAGCCAGCTGCGTCTGACACCGGGCGACTCGGCTGAGATCGCTCTGGACGGCTTACCCGGCAAGGTTTTCCAGGCACGCGTCAAGCAGGTGCAACCCGTGATCGCCGAGGGGCAGGTGCAGCCGGGCGGCCATCTGATCGGCGTCACCGGCGCCATGCCGGCCGGACGCGTGCCGGTGGTGCTGGAGATCATCGACCCGGCCTTCGAACCCTTCAAGGACCTGATACCGGGCGGTGCCTATGGCCAAGCTGCACTCTACTCCGAGCACTTTCCCCACGTGGCGATTCTGCGCAAGGTGCTCCTGCGGATGGCTGCCTGGATGAATTACATATTCCCCTTCCACTGATGAGATTCGTCGGCGCCCCGATTGAGAGCGTGACGCCGCGCCACACAGACAGGAGCCCAACATGTTCGAGCCAGGCCATCTCAACCGCAAGAAGCAACCGGGGATACCCGGCGTCCCCGACTTCGATATCGACGTCTACTACGACGTACGTCATGACCCCAAAGAGGGTGTCCTGCTGCATTTCCGGATGACCGGCCAGGTTAACGGCCGAAGCTTCACCGACGAGTTTGAAATGCACCGCGATACCGCTTTCAACTTCGCCAGTCGCATCGCCAAGGCAGCGGTGAAACAGGGGCTGCCGGTGAATGCCAGCCCGATCATGCGCAGCCACAGCGAATACGACGCGATGTTCGCGGATATCCGCAGAAAGCTGGAGATCCGGACCGGTGAACCGGTGAATTTCGATAACCTGGAAAAAGACGGCTTCTAACGTCTCGTTCTGCGCCCACAGCCATCTATCTCAAGCGTGAGGAACGGATCATGGCCGAGACAGGCAGGAAGATGGGCCTTGTGGGCCTGACCACCCTGGTAACGGTTAACATGATGGGCTCGGGCATCATCATGCTGCCCTCGAGCATGGCTCAGCTGGGCGCGGTTTCGTTGCTGTCGTGGCTAGTCACTGCGATCGGCTCGATGGCCATTGCCTACGGCTTCGCCCAATGCGGCATCTACTGTCCGCGCCCCGGCGGCATGTCTGCCTACAGCGAGGAGGCCCACGGCAAGTCCGCGTTCTTTCTGTGCTCCTATCTGTACTTTCTTTCCTTGGTGATCGGCAACGTGGCCATCGGCATTTCCGCCGTCGGCTACCTGACGCCCTTCTTTCCCTGGCTGGGCAGCGGAGCCGTGGCCGTGGTAGCCGGCACCATCGCTCTCATCTGGCTGACCATACTGGCCAATCTCGGCGGCCCCAGCCTCACCGGGCGCCTCGGTGCAGTGACCGTATGGGGGGTCATCATTCCCGTGGCGGGTCTGGGCCTGATCGGTTGGTTCTGGTTCGAGCCAAGCCTGTTCAGAGAAGCCTGGAACCCCAACGGTCTGCGCACCAGCGATGCCATCGCGCAAAGCATTCCGCTCACTCTGTGGGCGTTTCTCGGCATGGAGTCAGCGGCGCAGAACTCCGATGCAGTGGAAGATCCCAAGCGCAACGTGCCGCTCGCCTGCCTGTTCGGCACGCTCGGGGCCGCCGTGGTCTATGTGCTGTCAACCAGCGTGATTCAGGGCATCGTTCCCAACCCGGAACTGGCGAACTCCAGCGCGCCCTTCGCTCTGGTCTATGCACAGATGTTCAACGACAGCGTGGGCAACATCATCATGGCCCTGGCGGTGATGGCCTGTCTGGGCTCACTGCTGGGCTGGCAGTTCACCCTGGCACAGACGGCCAAGGTCACTGCGGAACAAGGCATGTTCCCCAAGCTGTTCACCCGGGTCAGCGCCCGCAACGCGCCCCTACTCGGCCTGCTTTTCTGCGGCGTCCTGCAGACCCTGATCGCGTTGTCGACCATCTCGCCCAATGCGAGCGCACAGTTCAACAAGCTCGTCGGCCTGGCTGCAGTGACCAACATCATCCCCTACATCACCTCCCTGACCGGCCTGTTGGTGATCATGTACAAGGCCCAGGTCGAGCCGCGCATCTTCCGCCGCAACGGAGCGATTCTGCTGGTGGCCATGCTGTACTGCTTCTATGCCCTGTATGCCTCGGGCCTGGAGGCGGTGTTCGGTGCGGCACTGGTGATGGTGGTCGGGTATCTGCTGTTCGGCAGTATCGCCAAACGCTTCGTCGGCACCCTGGACAACCTTGGCCGGCCATAGGAGCAGCCAGCATGCCTATCCCATATCTGGCGCGATTACTGTGTCTTTGCGCATGGCTGCCGGTCGCGGCGAACGCCACCACCCTGGAACGTATCCGTGAGGAGGGTGAGTTCGTGCTGGGCTTCGTGCCCGGCAACCTGCCCTTCTCCGATGGCGATGCCGAGCAGGCAAGCGGCTATTCCATCGATCTATGCCGTCATGTCGCCAGCCTGGTGAAGCAACAGCTGGCCCTTTCCGAGCTGCCAGTGCGCTATCGGCCCCTCACGCCCCTGGATATGCTCGATGCGGTAACGGACGGAAAGGTCGACATTCTCTGCGCCCCCGTGGTGGAGAGTCTGGAGCGCCGTCGCCGGGTCAGCTTCTCCCTGCCGATCTTCACCGCCGGCCTGGGCATCCTGGTCCGTCAGGATGCGCCCGCGTCCCTGATGCTTCCCCTCAAGGGCGAGTCGGCTCACAGTGGCCCCACCTGGCGCGCCACCATCAACCGTGGTCTGAACCGCCATCGCTTCGCCGTGCTCAAGGGTACGGTCAGCGTGGACTGGGCGCGCACGCGCATTCGCCAACTCGGCCTGCAATCCGAACTGGTCGAGGTGGACAGCAATCGGGAGGGAGTCGAGCAGGTCGTCACCCGGCAGGTCGACGCGTTCTTCGCCGATCGCCTGGTTCTGCTCAACTATCAGGCGCAACATCCTCAGGGCGCACAGTTATGGGTTCCGGAGCGGTTGTTCGCTGTGGAATCGGTGGCCATGCCGCTTGCCCGCGATGACGAGGATTTCCGCCTGCTGGTGGATACCGCGCTCAGCCGCCTGAACCGCTCCGAGGAAGGCGAAGCGCTCTATCGCAGTTATTTCGGTGAGCTCAGCGAGCAGAGTCGGCTGATGTTGCGGCTCAATTCGCGCCCCTGAGCGAAGGCTCAGGCCGACGCCGCCATGCTGTGGAAGCTGAAGTAGTAGCGCAGGGCATCGACCATTTCCACGTAGTCGGCCGGCGGCGCCACCAGGGCGAAGCCGGAGTCGTAGCTGCCGGGGGTGACATCCTCGCGGCACCACTGGCAGGTGGCGGAAAAGTCGATGAAATGCATGCCCTGCTGGCCGGGAATCTTCAGGCGCATGTCGAAGCGCGCACCCACCAGGAGCGGCAGCTGACTGATGAGCATCAGGCCGTCCAGGGAGACATTGCCGATGGAGCCCATCGGTTTGTCGGTGATGCGGTTGAACACCTTCAGGTAGTAGGGCAACTGATGGCGTTCGATTCGACGTTGACTAGGCATGCTGGCGAATCGCTACAAGGGGTCTTGAGTATGGCGCGCCTGCGGCCGCTTAACCAGCCTCAGCTACAACGCTCGGCGATGCGCGCCCGTAACTGGCGACGAGCGGCGTCGGTCTCTTCATCACTGAAATAAATACGCTCGCCATTGCTGCCCTCGCGGTAATAGCGATTGCCCTCCGGCATCTG
>NZ_JAODYT010000127.1:0-6855 GCF_029834875.1 Pseudomonas sp. GD04158
AGCGCCCAGCGCTCTTCTGCACTGCCGGCGCCGTGCTGCGCCAGGTTCAGATGCACTTCGCCAATGCGCTGCTCGCCATGGGTCATGGCCAACGAATCGAGCTGCGCGTGCACCCCGCCTGCCTCCTGACGGAAGTAGGCATTGAAGGCCAGGTCGTCCAGGGTGATCGGCTCCTGCTCGCCATGCGCGCCGACCACCTGCGGTGCATGCAGGCGCAGGGCACCCTGCTGCAGGGCCAGCCCGCGCGCCTTGAGCCAGAGTTCGCCGCCGGCCTGCAGGCGCTCAAGGTGCCAGTCGCCGGTCAGGCGCTGCGGCAGCCAGGCCGCCCAGTCGCTCTGCGGAAGGCTCAGGTACAGCTCGGCTTCGGCCTCGCGCCAGCTCTGCGGCTGCATCCGCGTGCGCAGGCGCAAGGCCAGCGGCTGACCATCGGGCAGCAGCAGGCGACCATCCAGGCGCTGGCTGTTGCGGCCATAACCCAGGCTGAGGTTGACGTAGCTGAGCAGCAGCGGCTCCTGGTCGCGCGGCTGCAGGACGATACGGCTGTCGAACAGGCTGATGCGCCGCACTATCCGCAACTGTTCCAGCACCTGCTGGACATCCGCGTCGGGGCCGTCACGCTGTGGCCAGCCTTGCAGGTGCCAGGCACCCTCGGCGTCTTCCTGCAGGTTCAGCTGCAGGCCATCGAACTGCAGATGAGCGATGCGCGGTTGCCGCGCCAGCAGGCTGCCGAGCATATCCGGCAGCAGCTGCACGCGATCCAGGCCGAGCCCCAGATCCTGCGCACCGATCTGCACATCGTGAGCCACCAGCACCGGCGCGAAGCCCTGCCAGCGCCCCTCCAGCCGACCGATGCGCACCGGTACGCCCAGCGCCTCGCTAGCGTGGTCCTCCGCCTCCAGGCGGTACTCGGCCACCAGCGGCACCAGCTCGCGACCCAGGCTGACATACAGCGCCGCCAGCACCAGCAGCGCGGCGCACAGACCGAGCCCCCAGCGCAGCAGCTGCAGAAACAGACGCCCCAGACCACCCACCTCAGGGCTTCCCGTGCTCAGAGCAGCACCACATCGTACTGTTCCTGGGAGTACATGGTTTCCACCTGAAACTTGATGGTGCGGCCGATGAAGGCCTCCAGATCGGCGACGTTGCCCGACTCCTCATCGAGCAGGCGGTCGACCACCTTCTGGTTGGCCAGCACCCGATAACCCTCCGCCTGGTAAGCACGAGCCTCGCGCAGGATCTCGCGGAAGATCTCGTAGCAGATGGTTTCCGGCGTCTTCAGCTTGCCGCGGCCCTGGCAGGCGCTGCACGGCTCGCAGAGGATCTGCTCGAGGCTCTCGCGGGTGCGCTTGCGGGTCATCTGCACCAGGCCCAGCTCGGTGATGCCGATGATGTTGGTCTTGGCGTGGTCGCGCTCCAGCTGCTTCTCCAGGGTGCGCAGTACCTGGCGCTGGTGCTCCTCGTCCTCCATGTCGATGAAGTCGATGATGATGATGCCGCCCAGGTTGCGCAGGCGCAGCTGACGGGCAATGGCGGTGGCCGCCTCCAGATTGGTCTTGAAGATGGTCTCTTCCAGCGTGCGGTGACCGACGAAGGCGCCGGTGTTGACGTCGATGGTGCTCATCGCCTCGGCCGGATCGACCACCAGGTAGCCACCGGATTTCAGCGGTACCTTGCGCTCCAGCGCGCGCTGGATTTCGTCTTCTACGCCGTACAGGTCGAAGATCGGCCGCTCGCCGGGGTAGTGTTCCAGGCGGTCGGCGATTTCCGGCATCAGCTCGGCGACGAACTGGGTGATCTTTTGAAAGGTCTCGCGCGAGTCGACACGGATCTTCTCGGTGCGCGGGCTGACCAGGTCGCGCAGGGTGCGCAGCGCAAGGGACAGGTCCTCGTAGATCACCGAGGGGGCCTTGGCGTTCTGGATCTGAGCGGCGATCTGGTCCCACAGGCGGCGCAGGTAACGGATGTCGATGAGAATCTCGTCGGCGCCGGCCCCTTCCGCCGCGGTGCGCAGGATGAAGCCACCAGCCTCCTCGATGCCCTCGGCGGCGACGCAGTCGGCCACCACCTGCTTGAGCCGATCGCGCTCGGCTTCTTCCTCGATCTTCAGCGAGATACCGACATGGCTGGTGCGCGGCATGTACACCAGGTAACGCGAGGGAATCGACAGCTGGGTGGTCAGGCGCGCGCCCTTGCTGCCGATGGGGTCCTTGGTGACCTGCACCACCAGACTCTGCCCTTCGTGCACCAGGGCGCTGATCGGTTCGACGGCAGCGCCTTCACGGGTGGAGATCTCCGAGGCATGGATGAAGGCCGCACGTTCCAGGCCAATGTCGACGAACGCCGCCTGCATGCCGGGCAGCACCCGCACCACCTTGCCCTTGTAGATATTGCCGACGATGCCGCGCTTCTGCGTGCGCTCGACGTGCACTTCCTGCAGCACGCCGTTTTCCACCACCGCCACGCGCGACTCCATCGGCGTGATATTGATCAGAATCTCTTCGCTCATGCATCCGTCCCGCTGGATTCGTTGTCGGTTCGACGTGACGCCGATTGTTTCTGCAGGCGCGAATTCATGGGCGATTCCATCCTGAACGTCGCGCCTGCACCTAGCCTTGCGTCGGCATCTGCCAGCAGGGGATGCCGAAATCCGCCAGCAGTTGCGCCGTTTCGCACAAGGGCAGACCGACCACCGCCGAATAACTGCCCTCGATACGACTGACGAACACCGCCGCCAGTCCCTGAATACCATATCCGCCTGCCTTGTCGCAGGGTTCGCCGCTGGCCCAGTAGGCCTCGATCTCCGCCTCGCTCAGGGCGCGGAAGGTGACGTCGCTGGCCACCACACGCGCCGCTTCGCGATCGCCGCTGACGAGGGCTACGGCCGTCAGCACCTGATGGGTACGTCCGGCCAGGGCGCGCAGCATGCGCTGAAAATCGGCGAAATCCTGGGGCTTGCCCAGAATGCGTCCATCCAGCACCACGGCGGTGTCGGCGCCCAGCACCACGGCATTGGCGCGGCCGCCCAGGGCGGTCAGTCCGGCACGTACCTTTTCCCGCGCCAGACGCTCTACATAGGCCGTGGCAGGCTCATCTGGCAACGGGTTTTCATCTATCGAGGCGATTTGCGTGACGCAGGGCACGGCAATCTGTGCCAGCAGCTCGCGCCGGCGGGGCGAGGCGGAGGCCAGGAACAGCTCGGCCATACGGGTATCTCCCTTGGCGAACCGCGACCAGCCGTGCGGCGGGCCGCGCTCAGTTGACGTTGAGGCGCAGGTGCAGGCCGCGCAGGATGCCGCAGATCCAGGGCCAGAGCAGTGCGCTGACCAGTGCCGGCAGGACGAAGGCCAGGGTCGGCGGACGACTGCCGGTCAGGGCGTTGAGCCACAGCTGCACCAGCTGGGCCAGACCGAACACCACCATCAGCACCACGCTCTGCTGCCACAGTGGGAACATGCGCAGACGCTGATGCAGGCTCAGCACCAGAAAGGTGATCAGGGTCAGGATCAGCGCGTTCTGCCCCAGCAGGGTACCGAACAACACGTCCTGTGCCAGCCCCAGCAACCAGGCCGTGGTCATGCCGACGCGATGCGGCAACGCCAGCACCCAATAGGTGAGGATCAGCGCGACCCACAGTGGGCGGCCGATCTGCATGAACTCGGGCAGCGGTGAAACACTGAGCAACAATCCAAGCGCCAGGCTGAGCCAGATCACCCAGCCGTTGCGCGATTGAACACCGACCATCAGTTCGTCTCCTGGGCGGCAGCAGGGGTCACCGGCGCATCGCCCTCGGCAGGTTTCTGCTCGCCCTGCTCGCGCGCCCGCTCGGCTTCGCGATCAGCCGCTTCCTGGGCCTCGGCCGAATCGTTGGCACGCTGCTCCGGGGTACGCTGATCGGAGAACACCAGAAGCAGGTAACGGCTGCGGTTGAGCGCGGCGGTGGGCACAGCGCGGACGATGGCGAAGGGCTGGCCCGAATCGTGGATCACTTCCTTGACCGTGGCCACCGGGTAGCCGGCCGGGAAGCGCTGGCCCATGCCGGAGCTGACCAGCAGATCGCCTTCCTTGATGTCGGCGGTATCGGCGACGTGACGCAATTCGAGGCGCTCGGGGTTGCCGGTACCGACCGCGATGGCGCGCAGGCCGTTGCGATTGACCTGCACCGGGATGCTGTGGGTGTTATCGGTGAGCAGCAGCACGCGCGAGGTGTAGGGCATGATCTCCACCACTTGGCCCATCAGGCCCCGGGCATCGAGCACCGGCTGGCCGAGGAACACGCCGTCCTTCTCGCCCTTGTCGATCAGAATGCGGTGGGTATAGGGGTTGGGATCGACGCCGATCAGCTCGCCGACCAGCACCTCTTCGTCCACCAGCGCGGCGGAGTTGAGCAGTTCGCGCAGGCGCACGTTCTGCTCGGTGAGCGCGGCCAGTTTCTGCAGACGGCGCTGCAGCAGCAGAGCCTCGGCCTTGAGCTTCTCGTTCTCGGCCATCAGCTCGCTGCGCGAGGAGATCTGCTGGGTAGCACCGTCCCAGGCGCGTACCGGCAGGTCGGCCAGCCAGTAGAAGGGCGTCAGCACCAGGCCCATCTGGCTGCGCAGTGGCTTGAGCGCCTCGAAACGCGCGTCGACCACCATCAGCACCGCCGAGAGCACGGCGAATACCAGCAGGCGGATGCCCAGCGAGGGACCTTTGGCGAAGAGCGGCTTAATGACCTGCTCCTTGTGCGCCACATGGGCGGAAAGCGCGCGATTTCATGCGAAGGGCAAAACCGGTCAGGCGAAGGTTGGGCCGAGTGTACTGCAATGCTCGAATATGCGCGTGCCGCCCGGAGGCGGCACGACAGCGAGCCACTAGCGGAACCCTTACTCGGTGGAGAGCAGGTCCATGGCGTGGCGATCCATCATTTCCAGCGCCTTGCCGCCGCCACGGGCGACGCAGGTCAGCGGGTCTTCGGCGACGATCACCGGCAGACCGGTTTCCTGGGCCAGCAGCTTGTCCAGGTCACGCAGCAACGCGCCGCCACCGGTCAGCACCAGGCCGCGCTCGGCGATGTCCGAGGCCAGCTCGGGCGGCGACTGCTCCAGCGCGCTCTTGACCGCCTGGACGATGGTCGCCAGGGATTCCTGCAGCGCTTCGAGCACTTCGTTGGAGTTCAGGGTGAAGCTGCGTGGTACGCCCTCGGCCAGGTTGCGACCGCGCACGTCGACTTCGCGAATCTCGCCGCCCGGGTAGGCGGTGCCGATTTCCTGCTTGATGCGCTCGGCGGTGCCTTCACCGATCAGCGAGCCGTAGTTGCGGCGCACGTAGGTGATGATGGCTTCGTCGAAACGGTCGCCGCCGACGCGGACGGACTCGGCGTAAACCACGCCATTGAGGGAAATCAGCGCGATCTCGGTGGTACCGCCGCCGATATCGACGACCATCGAACCGCGGGCCTCTTCGACCGGCAGGCCGGCACCGATGGCAGCGGCCATCGGCTCTTCGATCAGAAACACTTCACGGGCACCGGCGCCCAGGGCCGATTCGCGAATGGCGCGACGCTCGACCTGGGTCGATTTGCACGGCACGCAGATCAGTACGCGCGGCGACGGCTGCAGGAAGCTGTTTTCGTGAACCTTGTTGATGAAGTACTGCAGCATCTTTTCGCAAACGCTGAAGTCGGCGATCACGCCATCCTTCATCGGGCGAATCGCAGAAATGTTGCCGGGGGTACGGCCGAGCATGCGCTTGGCCTCGGTGCCGACGGCCACGACACTCTTCTGGTTGCCGTGGGTACGGATGGCGACCACGGACGGCTCGTTCAGCACGATGCCGCGTTCGCGCACATAAATAAGGGTATTGGCAGTGCCCAGGTCGATCGAAAGATCGCTGGAGAACATGCCACGCAGTTTCTTGAACATTAGGAAGGGACCCTAGGCAACGCGTGGGTGAAGGCCAGGCGCGGAAAACGCGCAGGTAAAAAGTGCGGCAAACTCTAACAACGGCAGGGATTTTGAGCAAGGCGGCAATATGGTAGATTGCCTGTTTTTCCGGGCCTTGCAGCCGCACATCGCGGCCTTTGACCGCCAGCTCACGACATCCGTTCCCTGCAGCCTGGCTACCCGCGCGCCCTTCACACTTCCACTGGAGAACCCCCGATGGCGCTTGAACGCTCCGAGGTGGAAAAAATCGCCCACCTGGCCCGCCTTGGCCTGAACGAAAGCGATATTCCGCAAACCACCGAAACCCTGAACAGCATCCTCGGCCTGATCGACCAGATGCAGGCGGTCGACACCCAGGGCATCGAGCCCCTGGCCCACCCGCTGGAAGCCACCCAGCGCCTGCGCGCCGACGTGGTCAGCGAGCACAACCAGCGCGACGCCTATCAGGCCATCGCCCCGGCCGTGGAAAGCGGCCTGTACCTCGTGCCGAAAGTCATCGAATAAAGGAAAGGGCTCGACATGCATCAAATGACCCTCGCCGAGATCGCCAAGGGCCTCGAGGCCAAGCAGTTCTCCGCCGAAGAGCTGAGCCGCGCCCTGCTGGCGCGCATCGCGCAGCTCGACCCGCAGCTCAACAGTTTCATCACCGTCACCGAAGATCTGGCCATCGAACAGGCCAAGGCCGCCGACGCCCGTCGCGCGGCCGGCGAAAACAGCCCGCTGCTCGGCGCCCCGATCGCCCACAAGGACCTGTTCTGCACCAACGGCGTGCTGACCTCCTGCGGCTCGAAGATCCTCACCGGCTTCAAGGCGCCCTACGACGCCACCGTGGTGGAGAAGCTCAAGGCCGCCGGCACCGTCACCCTCGGCAAGCTGAACATGGACGAGTTCGCCATGGGCTCGGCCAACGAATCCAGCCACTACGGCGCGGTGAAGA
>NZ_JAODYT010000128.1:0-6673 GCF_029834875.1 Pseudomonas sp. GD04158
GGCGCGGGCGCGCAAGGCCTTCGCCCGCGACATCCCGGTGCTGATCAATGGCGAGACGGGCACCGGCAAGGAGGTCTTCGCCCGCTTGCTGCACGAGAGCAGTGCGCGGGCCGGCGAAGCCTTCGTGGCCATCAACTGCTCGTCGATTCCGGCCAGCCTGATCGAGTCGGAGCTGTTCGGCCATGTCGAAGGCGCCTTCACCGGCAGCCGCAAGGGCGGCGCCATCGGCAAGATCGAGCAGGCGCACAAGGGCACGCTGTTTCTCGACGAGATCGGCGACATGCCGCTGGAGCTGCAGGGCCGTCTCTTGCGCGTGCTGCAGGAGCGCAGCCTGAGCCGCCTGGGCAGCAACCAGCTGATCAAGGTGGACTGCGCGCTGATCTGCGCCACCCACCGCGACCTGCAGCAGCTCAGCGCCGAGCAGGGCTTTCGCGAGGATCTCTACTACCGCATCAACGGCCTGCGCGTGAGCCTGCCGGCACTGCGCGAGCGACGCGACCTGGCGGCGCTGATCCAGCACCTGCTGCGCGCAGAGGCCACCGAACAGCAGCCTCTCCAGCTGAGCCCGCCGGCGCTGCAGGCGCTGCTGGACTATCACTGGCCGGGCAATATCCGCCAGCTCTACCAGTGCCTGCGCCTGGCTGCGGCGCTGGCCGAGGATGACGGCGAGATCGGTGTGCAGCACCTGCCGGACGAGGTGCGCGCAGGCCGCGGCGAACAGGCCGCGACGGTGGCGGGGGAAGGGCTGACGCTGGAGGCGGGGAGTACGCTGCAGCTTGCCGAGGCGCGGGCCATTCGCGCCGCGGTGGAGGCCGCCGGCGGCAACCTTTCGGCCGCCGCGCGCAGCCTGGGTATCGCCCGCGCGACGCTGTATCGCAAGCTCAAGGGGATGGAACAGGGGTAGCAGGCCGCTCGCCTGCGTGGTGTATGGCGCGCCACCGGCGCGCCCGGAATAAAAAAAGGGCAGAGGGCCGCTCGGGACAGCCCCCCACCCGTAAAACTCACAGCTTGATCATCACCGTTTTCAGTTCGGTGTAGTGCTCGATGGCGGCGGCGCCCATCTCGCGGCCGATGCCGGAGAGCTTGTGGCCGCCGAACGGCAGGGCCGGGTCGAGGGCGCTGTGGCAGTTGACCCACACAGAGCCGGAGCGGATGCGCGGAATCATCCGGTGCACCGCGCCGAGGTCGTTGGACCAGATGCTGGCGCCCAGGCCGTAGGGGTTGTCGTTGGCCAGGCGCACCACCTCGTCGATATCGTCGAAGGGCATGGCCACCAGCACCGGGCCGAAGATTTCTTCCTGGACCAGGCGGTGGCGCTGGTCGACGTCCACCAGCACCGTCGGCTGAACGAAGTAGCCGGGGCCGAAGCCTTCGCCGCCGCAGGCGACGGTGGCGCCCAGCTCGCGGCCCAGGTTGATGTAGCCGGTGACCCGATCCTGCTGCTTGGCGGAGATCAGCGGGCCCATCTGCACGCTGGGGTCGAGGCCGTTGCCCAGCTTCATGCCGTTGGCGATGGCGGCGACGTCGGCCACCACGTTGTCGAAGTGCTTGCGCTGCACGTACAGGCGCGAGCCGGCGCAGCACACCTGGCCCTGGTTGAAGAAGATGGCGCTGGCGGCCCCGGCGGCGGCCTGCTGCAGGTCGGCATCAGCCAGCACGATGGTCGGCGATTTGCCACCCAGCTCCAGGGTCACGCGGGTCATGTTGTCCATGGCCGCCTTGCCGATCTGCTTGCCCACTTCGGTGGAGCCGGTGAAGGTCAGCTTGTCCACTCCGGGGTGGCTGGACAGCGCCGCGCCGGCGTTCAGGCCGGTGCCGGTGACCACGTTGAACACCCCGGCCGGGTAGCCGGCTTCCTGAACCAGCTCGGCGAGCTTCAGTGCGCTCAGCGGGGTTTCGTCGGCCGGTTTGAGCACCAGGGTGCAACCGCTGGCCAGCGCCGGACCGAGCTTCCAGCAGGCCAGCAGCAGCGGAAAGTTCCAGGCCACGATGGCGCCTACCACCCCCACCGCCTCGCGGCGGATATAGGCGTGAAAATCCTCGTTCGGCATCAGGGGCAGGGACGGCTCCACCGTGCTGCCCTCGATCTTGGTGGCCCAGCCGGCCATGTAGCGCAGAAAGTCGATGCACAGCTGTACGTCCATGGCGCGGGCCACCTGGGCGCTCTTGCCGTTGTTCAGGCATTCCAGCTCGGCCAGCACGTCGGCGTCCCGCTCGATCAGCTCGGCCAGGCGCCACAGCAGGTTCTGCCGTTCGCGCGGGCGGATGCGGTTCCAGGCGGAGTCGTAGAAGGCGCTGCGGGCGGCCTGAACGGCGCGGTCGACGTCTTCAGCGCTGGCCGAGGGGACGCTGGCCAGCGGCTCGCCGGTGGCCGGGTTGCGCACCTGCATGCGGCTGCCGCTGGAGGCGTCCAGCCATTGGTCGCCGATCAGCATGCGTTGTGGCCTGGCGAGGAAATCGAGGGTTTTACGGTGGAGTGGCGGGGTTGCCATGGGCGAAGCCTCTTGTCGTTGTCTTGTGCCGGGGGCTTGAGCAACGGCTGTGCCACTGTCGGCAAAGCCTTGCCAGGCGCCGTCGAGGCGGCTCTGCCGATGAAAAGTGGAGAAAACCGGCTGTATCGAAGTCATACACCTGTCGCAGAACGAGACAGTGGCGCTGCCCCGCTGGAAGCCGCGCAACCGGCGCAAACGCCGGGGCAGGCGGCCTGCGTCGCCTTGGCATGCTTCCTGTTGGGAGCGCGGCGATCTCCGCGCTTGCGGACTTCCCATAACAAACACAACAAGTGGGTACCGACATGACTCAGCTCAGCTACACCCGCGGCCCGCAGGACAAACCCCTGCTGGCCATGACCATCGGCGAAGCCTTCGATACCACGGTGCGTCTGCACGCTCGCCGCGAGGCGCTGGTGGTGCGCCATCAGAACCTGCGTTACAGCTGGGGCGAACTGGCCGAGGTGGTCGAGGACTGCGCCCGCGGCCTGCTCGCCCTCGGCCTGCTGCCGGGCGACCGGGTCGGCATCTGGGCACCGAACTGCGCCGAGTGGTGCATCGCCCAGTTCGCCACGGCGAAGGTCGGCGCGATCCTGGTCAACATCAATCCGGCCTATCGGCTGAACGAGCTGGAGTACGCGCTGAAACAGTCCGGCTGCCGCTGGCTGATCTGCGCCGAGCAGTTCAAGAGCTCCGACTACCATGCCATGCTCGCCGAGCTGATCCCGGAGCTGGCCGATAGCCCGCCCGGCGGGCTGCATGCCCCGCAGCTTGCCGAGCTGCGCGGGGTGATCAGCCTGGCGCGCACGCCGCCCGCCGGCATGCTCGGCTGGGCCAAGCTGCTCGGCCTGGCCGGGCAGATCTCCCACGACGTGCTGCGTCGCCGCCAGGCCCAGTTGCAGTTCGACGACCCGATCAACATCCAGTACACCTCGGGTACCACCGGCTTTCCCAAGGGCGCGGCGCTGAGCCATTACAACATCCTCAACAACGGCTACATGGTCGGCGAGAGTCTGGGGCTGAGCGAACAGGACCGCATGGTGATCCCGGTGCCGCTGTACCACTGTTTCGGCATGGTGATGGGCAATCTCGGCTGCATGACCCATGGCAGCACGATGATCTACCCCGGCCCGGCCTTCGAGCCGCTGAGCACCCTGCAGGCGGTGGCCGAGGAGCGCGCCACGGTGCTGTATGGCGTGCCCACCATGTTCATCGCCGAGCTGGATCACCCGCGCCGCGCCGAGTTCGATCTGTCCAGCCTGCGCACGGGCATCATGGCCGGTGCCACCTGCCCGATCGAGGTGATGAAGCGGGTGATCGAGCAGATGCATATGGCCGAGGTGCAGATCGCCTATGGCATGACCGAGACCAGCCCGGTGTCGACCCAGAGCGCCGCCGACGATCCGCTGGAGCTGCGCGTGGCCAGCGTCGGTCGCACCCAACCGCACTTGGAGACCAAGCTGGTCGACGAACAGGGCAACGTGGTGCCGCGCGGGCAGATCGGTGAACTCTGCACCCGCGGCTACAGCGTGATGCTGGGCTACTGGAACAACCAGGAGGCGACCCAGGAGAGCATCGACGAGGCCAAGTGGATGCACAGCGGCGATCTGGCGGTGATGGACGAGGCGGGCTACCTGAAGATTGTCGGGCGCAGCAAGGACATGATCATCCGCGGCGGCGAGAACATCTATCCGCGCGAGATCGAGGAGTTCCTCTTCACCCACCCGGCGGTGGCCGACGTGCAGGTGATCGGCATTCCCGACAGCAAGTACGGCGAGGAAGTGGCCGCCTGGGTCAAGCTGCACCCGGATCAGGTCCTCACCGCCGAGGCGCTCGCCGAGTACTGCAAGGGGCGCATCGCCCACTTCAAGGTGCCGCGCCACTTCCGCTTCGTCGAGGAATTCCCCATGACCGTAACCGGCAAGGTGCAGAAGTTTCGCATGCGCGAATTGATGCAGGCCGAGCTGGCACCGCCGCTGCGCCTGGTCGGCCGCTGAGCGGCTGGCCTCGCGTCGGCGGCGCAGGCAAACTGGGCCGCGTTGCAGGACGGGGCTGACGCGGGGCGGCATGGCAGTGGAGAAGGGCACCATCTCGGTACAACTGGTCGGCGAGGCGTTGCTCGAGGCGCGCCGCCGCGGGCTCGACGTGGCGGCGCTGCTGGAGCGCGTCGGCCTGCCTGCACAGGCGCTGGAGCGCCCCTACGGGCGTGTGCCTTCGGCGCTCTACGGTCAGCTCTGGCGCGCCCTGGCGGCGGGCATGGACGACGAGTTCTTCGGAATGAACGCCCGGCGCATGAAGGCCGGCAGCTTCGCCTTCATGGCTGCCATCGCCCTGCGCGAGCCCACCCTGGGCGCGGCGCTGGAGCGGGTGCTGGCCTTCTGCGGCCTGGTCTTCGACGGCCTCAGGCCGCGCCTGGTGCAGCAGGGCAGCCTGGCCGAAATCGCCCTGGACGAGCCGGACGGCCAGCACAGTCGGGCCTTCGCCTACTTCACCCTGTGGCTGATGGTGCATGGCCTGCTGTGCTGGCTGGCCGGCCGGCGCCTGCCGATCCTCGGCATCGACCTGCGCTGTCCCGCGCCGGGCTATCTCGAGGACTACCGGGTGATGTTCTGCGACAACCTGCGCTTCGAGCGCCCCTCCAGCCGCCTGCTGTTCAACGCCGACTGCCTGGCGCAGCCGGTGCGCCGCAGCGAGCGCGAACTGAAGCGCTTTCTGGCCGGCGCACCAGCCAATATCCTGGTGCGCTACCGCGACCCGCAAAGCCTGGGGGCGCGTATCCGTGCCTATCTGCGCTCGCTGAGCGCCGCACGCTGGCCCGACTTCGAGGCGCTCAGCAGCCATTTCTACATGGCGCCCTCGACCCTGCGCCGCAAGTTGGCCCAGGAGGGCCAGTCGTACCAGGGGCTCAAGGATCAGGTGCGGCGCGAACTGGCTATCACCCGCCTGGATACCGGCGAGGGCGATTTCGTCGAGCTGGCCGGCGTGCTCGGTTTCGCCGACATCAGCGCCTTCTACAAGGCGTTCAAGAAGTGGACCGGCTCTACGCCGGGACAGTACCGCGCACTGATGCACCCGACGCCCGATTGTCCAAAGCGCTCAGATCGATAGACGACTTTCGCCATTGTCGACGGCGGCGCTCGGCGCGAGCATGGTTCTGACTCGTTGCTGGAGCGTGCTATGCGTATCGAAGATTCCGTATTTCTGATCACCGGTGGCGGCTCCGGCCTGGGCCTGGCCGCTGCCCGTCAGCTGCTGGGCCAGGGCGGCAAGGTGCTGTTGCTGGATATCAATGCCGAAGCGGGGCAGCGCGCCGCCGCAGAGCTGGGCGAGGGTGCCCGCTTCGTGCAGGCCGACATCACCCGCGAGGAGGATGGCCGTGCGGCTGTGGCGCAGGCACTGGAGGCCTTTGGCGCCGTGCACGGGCTGGTCAACTGCGCCGGTATCGCACCGGCCGAGAAGGTCCTGGGGCGCAGTGGCGTGCATGGCCTGGACAGCTTCCGCCGTACCGTCGAGGTCAACCTGATCGGCAGTTTCAACCTGCTGCGCCTGGCCGCCGAGGCCATGGCGCAGAACCCGCCGAATGCCGAGGGCGAGCGCGGGGTGATCGTCAATACCGCTTCGGTGGCGGCCTTCGACGGGCAGATCGGTCAGGCCGCCTATGCCGCCTCCAAGGGCGGGGTGGCCGCCATGACCCTGCCGGCGGCGCGCGAGCTGGCGCGCTCGGGCATCCGCGTGATGTGCATCGCCCCGGGCATCTTCGAGACGCCGATGATGGCCGGCATGCCGCAGGAGGTGCGCGACTCGCTGGCCGCCGGCGTGCCGTTCCCGCCGCGCCTGGGCCGCCCCGAGGAATACGCCGCGCTGGTGCGCCACATCGTCGAGAACCCCATGCTCAACGGCGAGGTGATCCGCCTCGATGGCGCGCTGCGTATGGCGGCGAAGTAACCGACACATGACCCGGATTGCATCCGCCCGGGGCGAGCTGATCGGCCTGGCCGCAATCCATGGCACACCAACGACTTTCAGGAGACAACCATGTCTGCAACCGATCCGGTCGTGATCGTCAGCGCCGCCCGAACTCCCATGGGTGGTTTTCTCGGTGACCTGGCCGGCCTGTCCGCCGCCGAACTGGGCGCCGCCGCCATTCGCGCCACCCTGCAGCGCGCCGGACTCGCGGCCGAGGC
>NZ_JAODYT010000129.1:0-6609 GCF_029834875.1 Pseudomonas sp. GD04158
CGCCACGCTGGCTGGCTGCGCCGGGCTGCCGGACCAGCGCCTGGCCCGCGAAGCGCTGCAGCGCGGCGATCAGCAGACCGCCGAATGGCATTTCCGTGAGCTCGCCGAGATGGGCTACGGCGACGCGCAGATCGGCCTGGCGGATATCTACGCCGCCAAGGGCCAGAGCCAGGATCTGGATGAGGCCGAGCGCATCTACCGCCAGGCCATGGACGGTTCGCCGCGCGCCCAGGCGCGCCTGGGCAAGCTGCTGGCGCGCAAGCCCGGCAGCACCCTGGCCGAGCGCCGCGAGGCCGCCGAGCTGCTGGAAAGCGCGGCCAAGGCTCGCGAGCCCAGCGCGCTGCTGCCGCTGACCGAACTCTACCTGTTCTACCCACAGGACTTTCCCGCCATGAACCTCGCGCAACGTATCCAAGACTGGCGCCAGCAGGGTCTGCCGCAGGCAGAACTGGCGCAGATTCTCCTGTACCGCACCGATGGCACCTACGACCAGCACCTGGGCGAGATCGAGCGCATCTGCCAGGCGCGCCTGGCCAGCAACGATGCCTGCTATGCCGAGCTGGCCACGGTGTACCAGAAGCAGAACCGCGAGGATGACCGTCAGGCCCTGCTCGACCGTCTTCTCGCCGGCTACCGCGCCGGCAGCGTCTCGCCCAACCAGGTCGAGTCCGTGGCCCAGGTGCTCAGCGACCCCGAGCTGGGCCAGCCGCAACCGCAGCTCGCCCAGGACCTTCTGGAAACCATCGCCCCGGACTACCCAGCCGCCTGGGTCAGCCTGGCGCGCCTGCTCTACGACTACCCGGCCCAGGGCGACACCGAAACCCTGCTCGGCTACCTGGAGAAAGGCCGCGAGGCCGCTCTGCCGCGCGCCGAACTGCTGCTCGGACGCCTGTACTACGAAGGCAAGCTGCTGCCGCAGGAACCGCGCAAGGCCGAAGAGCACCTGCGCAAGGCCGCGCCCAGCGAACCGAGCGCCAATTACTACCTGGGGCAGATCTACCTGCGCGGCTACCTCGGCGAGGTCTATGCCCAGCAGGCGCTGGATCACCTGCTCAGCGCCGCCCGCGCCGGCCAGCTCAGCGCCGACTTCGTTCTCGCGCAGATGTTCAGCCAGGGCCGCGGGGTCAAACCCAACCCGGTCAACGCCTATGTCTTCAGCCAGCTGGCCCTGCCGCGCAACACGCCGCCGACCTTCGAGCTGGCACACGAGGTGGCTGAGAGCCTGACCCCGGCACAACTGGCCGAGGGCCAGCGCCTGCTGCGCGAAGAGCGCGAGGCCCGCGGCATCGTCCTGCAGCAGCAGGCCGCCCTGCAGGTCAGCCAGCCATGAACAAGGATGCACGCATGCAGTTAAACCGTATTGCCAGCCAGCTGGGCCTCGGCGCCAGCCTGCTGGCGGCCAGCGCCGCCTGGGCGGCGGATGCGCCGAAGAACTTCGGCCTGGATGTGAAGATCACGGCCCAGTCCGAGGACGACCGTGACCTCGGCACCCGCAGCGGCGGGGATGTCAGCGGTATCGGTCTGGACCTGCGCCCCTGGGCCTACGGCGAGCGCGGCAACTGGAGCGCCTTCGCCATGGGCCAGGCGGTGACCGCCACCGACACCATCGAAACCGACCCGCTGCAGAACGACGACGACAGCAGCGCGCAGCGCAGCGACGCGCGCCAGCCGGACAAGAGCTACCTGGCCATGCGCGAGTTCTGGGTCGACTACCGCGGCCTCACCGCCTACCCCGGCGAGCATCTGCGCGTCGGCCGTCAGCGCCTGCGCAGCGACGAAGGCACCTGGTGGGACACCAATATCGAAGCGGTGCACTGGAACTTCGACACCACCCTGCTGCAGGCCAACCTGGGTATCGCCGAACGCTTCTCCGAATACCGCACCGACCTCGACGACCTGGCGCCGGAAGACGAGGATCGTCGGCACTTCTTCGCCGGCCTCAACTATCAGTGGACGCCCGGCCATCGCATCGGCGCCAAGCTGCACCACAGCCGCGACGACGGCAGCCTGCCGAATGCCGGCGAGCGCGTCGACGAACTGAGCAAACGCTACACCGGCGACCTGACCTGGTTCGGCCTGCACGCCGACGGCGGCTTCTTCGAGCGCAACTCGCGCAATCGCCTCAACTACTGGGCGCAGATGACCTGGCTCAAGGGCGACACCGACCAGCTGCAGCAGCAGGTGGTCGGCAGCGAGCGCATCGCCACCGGCTCGCGCAGCCAGGACGTCGATGCCTGGGCCATGGACCTCGGTCTGCGCTACAGCCTGGATGAAAACTGGAAGATCGGCGCCGCCTACGCCCGTGGCAGCGGCGGCGGCAACGACGGCAAGTCGCGTCAGTTCATGCAGACCGGCCTGCACAGCAACCGCGCCAATTTCACCGGTGTCGAATCGCGTCTGCACCGCTATGGCGAGGCCTTCCGCGGCGAGCTCTCCAACCTGCAGGTGGCCAGTGCCTTCAGCTCCTGGAAGCTTGGCGAAGACTACGACGCCAGCCTGGTCTACCACCGTTTCTGGCGCGTCGATAGCGATCAGGACGTGGGCGACAGCGGCATCACCGCCCCGCTGGAAGCCGGCGAGAAGGACATCGGCCAGGAAGTCGATCTGGTGCTGACCCGCTACTTCAAGCAGGGCCTGCTGCCGGCCTCGGTGGCCGAACAACTGGAAGACCGCTCGGCCCTGGTACGCCTGCGCGCCGGGGTATTCCTGCCGGGCGACGCCTATGGCAGCGGCACCGACTCGGTGATGCACCGCGCCTTCGTCGACTTCATCTGGCGCTTCTGAGGGATCGGACCATGCAACGTAACGGCTTAGCTCTTCCCCTGCTCCTCGGCGCCCTGCACCTGCTGGCGCCGCTGGCCCAGGCCAACCCGCTGGAGCACCAGTTCGACTACCGCGTGCGTACCGCACCCGCCGAAGAGCTGCACCTGGAAACCCCGGAGCTGCCGGACCTGTCCGGCTACACCCTGGACGCCGTGCTGGCCAAGATTCCGCAAGGCGCCAAGGGCCAGGTGGCGGTGCGCCGCATGCTGCGCCAGGACGCGCTGAAGGACTTCACCGGCGGCAACGAACGCCTGCGCGAGTGGGTCAAGCGCCAGCAGGGCATGCCCATGGCGATCTTCATCGAAGGTGGCCTGGTCACCGCTCAGGACCTGGCCGCGGCCCTGCCCGACAGTCAGTTCGAAGAGCAGGAGCCGGGCGTGTACATCGCCCGCCTGCCCATCGTCGTCGCCGAAGGTGCGGCGCTGCATGTGGGCAAGGAAACCCGCGAGCTGCGTCTGTCGCAGGAGCGCGGCTCGTTCCTGGTCAACGACGGCCTGATGTTCCTCACCGAGACCCGCATCACCGCCTGGCGCGAGGCCGACAACGGCCCGGCGACGATGCGCGACAACGGCAAGGAATTCCGCCCCTTCCTGGTGTCCTGGGGCGGCAGCGAGCTGTACATCGCCAGCACCGTGCTGACCAGCCTGGGCTACGACACCTCCAAGTCCTACGGCGTGTCGATCACCCAGTACACGCCGAACATGCACAAACGCCTGCAGCGCGAGGAGCCGACCGGCTGGCTGATCGACTCGGAATTCATCGACCACTGGTACGGCTTCTACTGCTACGAAGCGCAGAACGTGGTGATCAAGGGCAACACCTACCGCGACAACATCGTCTACGGCATCGACCCGCACGACCGCTCGCACGGCCTGATCATCGCCGAGAACCGCGTCTTCGGGACCAAGAAGAAGCACGGAATCATCATCTCGCGCGAGGTCAACGACAGCTGGATCATCAACAACGAGAGCTTCGACAACAAGCTCTCCGGGGTGGTGATCGACCGTAACAGCGAACGCAACCTGATCGCCTACAACCGCGTGTACGGCAACCACTCCGACGGCATCACCCTGTACGAGAGCAGTGACAACCTGCTGTGGGGCAACCAGGTGCTGGGCAACCAGCGCCACGGCATCCGCATCCGCAACAGCGAGAACATCCGCCTCTACGAAAACCTTTCGGCGATGAACCAGCTCACCGGCGTGTATGGCCACATCCGCGACCTCTCCGACACCGACCGCGACCTCAAGCTGGACCCGTTCGACACCAAGGTGTCGATGATCATCGTCGGCGGCACCCTGGCCGGCAACGGCTCCAGCCCGATCAGCATCGACTCGCCGCTGTCGGTCGAGCTGTACCGCGTGAAGATGCTCGCCCCGCGCAAGAGCAGCGGTATCCAGCTCGCCGGCATTCTCGGCGACAAGCAGGAGCAGATCCTCGACCTCATGGTGCGCCAGCGCCTGCCCGTGCTGATCGACCCGATCCAGCCCGAGAAACTGACCAATTGATGAGGCCAAAGATGATCCCATCGCCCTTCAAATCCCTTTCCCTGGCCATTGCCTGCGCACTGGCCAGCACCGCCCTGCAGGCGCAGGAGCGCCAGGCGCCGGAATACCAGGTCGAGGACTGCTGCTCGCTGTGCCCGGCCGCCCACGACGCCAGCCTGTACACCACCAACTACATGAAGAACTTCATCACCCTGCTCGATGCCGAGGAAGGCTGGCTGTTCCGCAGTGTGGAAGACCTGCGCACCGAGTTCGGCACCAGCGAGATCGGCTACCAGCGCCTCAAGGAGCTGCGCGACGGGCTCAAGCAGCGCGGCGTCGAGCTGGTGGTGGTCTATCAACCGACCCGCGGCCTGGTCAATCGCAACAAGCTGTCGCCGGCCGACTACCAGCGCTTCGACTACGACAAGGCGCTGCGCAACTATCGCCAGGCGCTGACGCGCTTCGAGCAGCTGGGCATCTGGGTGCCGGACTTGACGCCGCTGGCCGACGAGAACAGCGACAAGGAGTTCTACTTCCGCCGCGACCAGCACTGGACGCCCTACGGCGCCGAACGCACCGCGCGCCTGGTGGCCGAGACGGTCAAGCGCATCCCCGGCTTCGAGGATATCCCGCGCAAGGAGTTCGTCACCGAGCGCATCGGCCTGATGGGCAAGACCGGCACCATGCAGAACGTCGCCAGCCAGCTGTGCGGCACCAGCTACGCGGTGCAGTACGTCGACCAGTTCGTCACCGAGCCCAAGGACGCCAGCGACGGCGACGCCCTGTTCGGTGACGAGAGCAGCCCGCGCATCACCCTGATCGGTACCAGCCACAGCGGCAAGAACTACAACTTCGGCGGTTTCCTCGAAGAGTACCTGGGCACCGACATCCTCAACGCGGCCTTCCCCGGCGGCGGTCTGGAGGGCGCGATGCTCGAGTACCTGGCCAGCGATGCCTTCCAGAACGATCCGCCGCAGATCCTCATCTGGGAATTCTCGCCGCTCTACGACCTGGCCTCGGACCGCATCCACCGCCAGCTGATGGCGTCTCTGAGCAACGGCTGCAGCGGACAGAACCAGGTGCTCAGCAAGGAAACGCGCCTGCGCCCGGGCAGCAACGAGGTGCTGGTCAACGGCGAGAACAATCTGCTGACCCTGGCCGGCAATCGCCACCAGTTGGATCTGCAGTTCAGCGATCCGTCGGTCAAGCGCGTGGACGCCACCATCTGGTACCTCAACGGCCGCCGCGAGCAGCTCAAGCTGGAGAAGCCGCACACCGTCGACACCGACGGCCGCTTCGCCGTGGAACTGCGCGACGAGCCGGGCTGGGGCGAGCAGAACTTCTTCGCCCTGGAAATCGAAAAGCCCGAGGACAGTGCCGACGACCTGAAAGTGCAGGCCAGCCTGTGCCAGCGCCCGAACGATGCCGGCCAGCAGGTCGCGCAGCGCACCGCGGGCAACTGAGGAGGCATATATGCCCAGACGACTCGCCCCCCTGATGCTCCTGGCCGTGCTGCTCAGCGCACCGGCCTTCGCCGAGCTGCAGCCGCCGGCGGGCTACCACGCGCCGGTCGGCCAGCGCGACGGCAAGGCGCCCGCCTGTTCGGCGCCGCCGCAGCCCTATACCGGCGAACTGCAGTTCACCAGCAAGTACGCCGGCTCCGACAGCGCGCGCGCCACGCTCAACCGCAACGCGGAGAAGAACTTCCGCAAGCAGACCGAAGGCATCACCCGCCTGGAGAAGGAGGCCGGCCGACTGATCACCGGCTACATGCGCACCGGTCAGCGCGAACGCCTGGAATGCGCCATCGAGTGGCTCGACCACTGGGCCAGTGCCGATGCGCTGGAGTCCGAGCAGTACAACCACACCGGCAAGTCGATGCGCAAATGGGCCCTCGGCAGCCTGGCCGGCGCCTGGCTGCGCCTGAAGTTCTCCGAGTCGCAGCCGCTGGCCGACTACCCGCAGCAGAGCGAGCGCATCGAAGCCTGGTTCGTGCGCCTGGCCGAACACACGGTGCGCGAGTGGAGCGACCTGCCGCTGAAGAAGATCAACAACCACAGCTACTGGGCCGCCTGGTCGGTGATGGCGGTGGCGGTGATCGGCGATCGCCGCGACCTGTTCGACTGGTCCGTCAGCCAGTTCCGCATCGCCGCCGGACAGGTGGACGACGAAGGCTTTCTCGACAACGAGATGCGCCGCCGTCAGCGCGCCCTGGCCTACCACAACTACGCGCTGCCGCCGCTGGCGATGATCGCCGCCTTCGCCCAGGCCAACGGCGTCGACCTGCGTGGCGAGAACC